>JAQVOJ010000122.1 GCA_028702675.1 Bacteroidales bacterium | reverse complement strand
TTGACGAATATTGCTACCGTTTTAATAGATGTCACATGAAAGAAACCATTTTCGATAATCTACTTTTACGGATGGTAAAGGCGGAGCCATTTCCTCAAAAATTTTATTCATTAAATGCCTAATACAAAAATCTAATTTTATTGAAATATAAAATAAGAAACAATAAAGGGAAAGCATAATTTGCAATAATTCTAACAATAAAATATCCTATTTTATCAATACTATCAAAATAGTATAGCAATCTTATTATAACTCCAGACTCTTCACCAGTAGGCTTATTTGAGTTTAAATAAAAATAAATGTAAAAATATTGTGCGGCTATAAAAACTACTCCTACAAACACAGGAATTAATGATTTCCAAAAAGATTTAGTAAATTTATATTCTATCAAGGCGAATAAAGGAAATACCAAACAAAACACAAAGAAAAATGAAGGTTTGGCAATAATGTTTAGGAAAACCAGTAAAACTAAAATCCAAATAGTTTTTGCATCTGTATCACCCTGTAGAAAACAATACGATTTAAAAAACAAGAGCAAAGCAAAAGGCATGAGAAAAATAGTAGTAGGATTATGCCAAACATTAACAGGCGAATCCATTAATTTGGGGAAAACAGGATACAAAATAATTGAAAATGCAAAAAGAGATAATAATGATCCTATCTGTATATAATACTTATGGGTTGTCGAAAATTCAATAATTTTATTAATATAATAGCAAGACACCCTGTACTTTAAAACTACAGCGATACTTAAAATTAAAATAGCAGCACCAACTAAAATATATTCATTCAAACTAAAAAATGAAGCAATTGCAACCAATAAATGAAAGAGGAAATGACCTGTTATTCGTTCAAATTTTATAATTCTCATAGCTCCTCTAGCGTGTGTCGGAATATCTGACATAGCAGAATTAAAATAAAGAAGAGATAAAAAGATAATGAGAACTAAAGCAAATAAAAAAACACTAATTTTATCTGATGACACTTTTGAAACGATACTTTCTATGGTAAATTTCTTATATACAATTAAAAATAGTAACAAATAAACCAAGTAAGTAGCGTAAATAATAATGATTTGGGGCGTTAATAAACTTAACATTCTGCTTTATTAATCAATAAAAAAAACATTTGCGCATTTTTACTAAAAACCTTTCAAATCTAAATAAAAATACTTGTTCAACAAAAATTAAATTTTAATAAATGTTAAATTATTCGGGAACTTCCCATTATTTGGATTGCGTGCTAATGTCTATGATGTTAAAGTATTTAATTCCGATATTAGTAAGTATCTGTATGCCATTCTATTGGTGTAAAATTCAGCCTACCGGTTTTAGATTGATAAACAAAACAAGCTGCTCTTTGATTGCTTTCTTTGATTTCAGGAATAATATCTCCTTCTTTCACATATATTTCTGTTTTAACAATATCGTGATAATTTTTACTATTATCAATTATCTTTATGATTTTACCTGGTTTTGGAAAAAGGTAATGTGCACCGGAATGATTATTATTTATAATTTCAATTTTTGGTTCTATTCCCATAGCAACATCAATCACAGCTTTTACAAAATCAAAGCCTGTTGACAATTTTACCAAGTCAGAACCAATATAATCACCACCCATTCTAGCCCCAATTTCGGTAATAAAAATTTCTTTATCGGGTGTTATAATTATTTCCGAATGAGAAGCGCCATACTCTACTCCAAGCACCCTTAAGGATTTCTTTATAATTTCAATTATTTTTAAAACCATCTCTTTTTCAAGATTTGCCGGTTGGTGTTGCGATTTTTCAACAAAATACGGAGCACCCGTTGTTTCTTTTTCGGTAGTTTGAATAAAATGATGTTCCCCTTGCCACGAAAGCATTTCGATACTATATTCCTTGCCTTCTATAAATTCCTCAACAATTACTCTTTTTGTAAACGATTCTGAAAATGCACGCTGCACTGCGGGTTCCAACATATTTTTATCTACAACTTTAGTAACACCCCGGCTTCCACTTCTATCGGTAGGTTTTACAATAAGAGGATAAGTTAGCCCTTCGCACAAAGTTTTTCTATTTTCATTGAGCAAACAGAATCGAGGGCAGGGTAAACCATTTTTACTTAGTATTGCCCTCATTCGATATTTATCGGTGGTACTTTCGGCACAGTGCAAACTATTACCGGTTAACTCGAGTGCATTTGCCAAGTAATTTACAGTAATCGAAGCTAAATCGGATGCAATTGAAACTACTCCTACAGGATTAAGTGTTCTTACAATTTCAAGAATTCTTTCTTTCTCAATAATTGAAATAGGATAAAAATAATCGGCATATTGCTTACCCAAAGCTCCCTCCTCCCAAGCAAAAACATGAGTCTCCAAATCCATTTCCTTTGCTTTTTTAATTAAGGGAACCTGAAAGTTATTAGCTCCGATTATTATTATTTTATTCATTCAGCTTTACGTAAAAATTTAGCTGGGTTACCTACCCAGATTTCGTTATCGCCAATGTTTTTCGTTAAAACAGAACCCATACCAAGAGTAGAATTCTTCCCAATTGTTAAATTTTCTCGTGTTGTAGCATTAAGTCCTATATGCACACCATCTTTAATGTTTGTATATGCCCCAACACAAGACTGCGCAGCAAAATGGCAATAGGCTCCAATTTCATTATCGTGACCTATTGTAGCCCCAACCATTATAATACAAGAGTTCCCGAACTTTGTGCCCGACGAAATAGAAACATTGGGCATAACAACCGTACCAAAACCCAGCGTAACATTAGGAGCAATATAAGATAATGGATGAACAAACGTAGCCAAACGATCTTCAGGAATACCAAGTGCCTCAAATAATTGAATGCGTTCTTGCTGCCCATCAATTCGCAATATTGTATTAATAAAATAATAACCGTTTTTTACCAATTGATTTGCATTACTTAGTTTGCCTAGTACAGGATAGTTCTCAATGGTTTCGTTTATAGAATGCCTATCGTTCAAATAACCAGCAAATTCCCATTCGTTACAGCCTCGTTTTTGAGCATCAATCAACGCATTGGCAATGACACTACCATTGCCCAAGCCACCTATTATTACAACTTTTTTTGTCATTTTACAGTTCTATTTTAGCACTTTTTTAACAATATACTTAGGTCTATGCTTCGATTCTAAAAATATTCTTCCAAGATATTCTCCAATAATGCCAAGAAACAAAAAATTAATTCCAAATAAAAACAAAAGCAGCACTATCATAGAAGTCCAGCCCGGGGCCACCGATCCTAAAAAATATCGAACAATTAAAACAATGCCGGCAATAAAACTTAATACGGAAATACTTAAACCCGTATAAATAGCTGCTCTAATCGGAAACATTGAGAAAGAAAAAATTCTATCCATTGTAAGTTTAAGCATTTTCTTTAGGTTGTATCCGCTTTTCCCCGCAAAGCGTTCGTCACGATCTAATTCAACAGTAACATAATCAACTCCAATCCAGTACAAAAGACTTAAAGTTGTGGATGTTTTTTCGTTATACTTTTTAAGTTCTTCAATTGCTTCTTTACGAATTGCTCTGAAAACTCCCAAGCCCTGTTGATGATTTATTTTTGTAATTTTTTTTGAGACCGCATAAAATATTCTGGAAACAAAAATTTTTAAAACTCCATCTTTTCTTGTTTTCCATTTGGAAATTGCCATTGATGCATCGTTTTTCTCCAAAGCCTCAATTAGTTTGGGAATATCCTCTGGCCTGTCCTGAAGGTCAGAATCCATAATTACCGTAACATCCCCACTCACAAAATCTAATCCGGCTGCAATGGCATTTTGTTGACCGAAATTACGCATCAGTTTAATTCCAACTACACTACGGTTCGATACTTTAAGATTCTCTATCTTCTGCCACGAATTATCGGAACTGCCGTCGTCAACTAGAACGATTTCGTATTCACCGGTTAATTTAGATAATACTTGTGTCAACCGTGTGTACAGCTCTTCTAATACTTCCTGATCATTGAAAACAGGTATTACAACCGACATATTTATTTCAGACTGTTTCATAATAATGATTTGACAAATAACTATTTTTCAGGCTAAAGTTAATCATTGCTCGTAAAATTTGATACTAATTCACAAATATATAAATTATAAATTAAACATTATTTGAAGCTTTTCGAATCAAATAAAAATATTAGCATTCCAATAAAAGCAGGTACTAACATTAACAATATATAGTACATTATTGACACAAAAAATGCAATACTTTCGTTGATCCCAAGTAACCCGTAAAAATAAACAAAACTACCTTCCCTAATACCTAATCCTGAAATTGAGACTGGAATAATCGATATTATTTGAATTAATGGGAAAAATGCCAAATGATAATAGAAAGGTAAATCGATACCAAAAGCCAGAAAAACTAAATACCCACAAAATATAGTTGAAAATTGAAATGCCAAGATTAAAGGTATAGTGTATTTCAAGGAGTTTTTAATTGGAAATTTATTTAATGCCTCATATAAAGACTGAAGATAATCTACTGATCTTTGCCATTTTTTAACTTTTGAAAGCTTTAGAGTCAACTTTCTAAATAGCCAAGCACTTTTGAAAATGATAAATATAAATAAGATACACAATACAACCACAGTTGTAAGATAAATTAGTTGCACAAAACCAGTTTGTAAATACATAATAATAGAACCAATAAAGCCAAGCAAAGCCAAAAGCAAAAAACCAATCAACCTTTCAATTATAACAGATGCTCCTCCTTTTCCCTTGAAATTTTTATGTTTTTTTTCTAAAAACACAATACGTAAAGTATCAGATCCCGTAGTAGCCGGTAAAACTAAACCCATAAACAAAGCAACAAAACTATATTTAACAAGATTTAGTGTATTCTCTGAAACACCTTGTACCTTTAGAAAGAATTTCCATCTATTATTACTAATTAATGGATTGATAATTATTGGAATTATCAATGCAAATCCAATAAATTTCGGCTTTTCAACAGAATTAATTGCATTGTTAATATCAATATCAAAAAACATTATTGTTAATACAAGTATAATAATGGAAACACCAAGTTTAATGAGTGTTGATTTTTTCATAAAGTTTTATGCCCTAATAATTTTCGCTATCTGTGTCAAAATTAATTTATTTTTATAAAAGACCTAAATGCGATATGACTTATTTTTCACCATCAAAAAGAATTTATAGTATATTTGTGTTAAATGAATAAGATTTCTCTTTATGAATAAGATAATATTCTTTCACTTTATTTTGTTTTGCATAGCCACATTGCCTTTGCAAGCTCAAATACCTACTACTGATTTAAAACTTTGGCTAAAAGCCGATGCAGGAGTAGTAATGGATGGGTCTAATTATGTAAGCGAGTGGCAAGACCAAAGCGGGAATGGGTTTCATCTTACGCAAACAAACTCTACCAATCAACCTAAATACCAAGCCGATGTACTACAGGAACTTCCGGTAATTCGTTTTGATGGGAACGATTTTTTATCAATATTTATGGGAGAACCAATTGAGCAACCAGTCACTCTTTTTGTTGTTTGGAAGTTGTCGGGAAATAATCTTGCACAATATATTATTAGCGGAAGTTTTAGTTTACATCGTAATGTAAATAATATATATTTACGAGCAGGTTCACCGGTTAATTCAACATCACCTAATTACACACGAAGCTTTCCATCATCATATGTTGTTACGTCAGGCATTATTAATTCCTCCGTCTCTACTATTTATGAAAATGGGTTAATTAAAAACAGCGGAAATGCTTCAACAAATAGCTTATCAACTTTTACTTTAGGGCATGGTTCTTATGGTTTACAAGGTGATATTGCAGAATTATTTATTTATTCATCATCACTAAATGAAAGTGAACGAATATATATAGAAAAATACTTGATGGATAAATATTCCCCACCACTAAATCTTGGTGAAGATATTTGTAATGATACTGTAGTATTAAGTATTGATAACAGTTTCTCAAATGTGTTATGGTCAACCGGCGAAACAACTAAAAGCATTACTGTTTCAGAACCAGGTACATATTTCGTTGAGGTAACTGATAATTTTGATCGGGTTAGAAGAGATACCGTTGAAGCATTTTTTTTCGATATAAATTTAAGCGAAACTCCTGAATATTTTTGTTTCGGTGAATCGGTGGACATTTCAGCAGAAGTAAGTTCCGGAACAGGATATTCGTATAGTTGGAACACAGGCGGAACTAATTCAACTATTACCACATATAGTGGGGGTGATTTTTGGGTAGTTGCAACAAATAGCAATAATTGTAGCAACACATCCGATACTGTTACAATAAATCTAGTTGAATTTCCTGAAACTTTCAGCCTTGGTAACGACACCACCCTTTGCTCAGGAAACTATTTTGCTGCCCCTTACAATGCCGAATGGGATTATCAGTGGGATAATGGCGATAATACTTATCTTATTCAAATTATTGATGCCGGTGAATACATTATTACTGCTACCGACGAATATGGCTGCATAGCTTACGACACTATAGACATTGATATTCAAGGAATTGCTCCGCAAGCTAATTTTAGTTTTCCCGAAAATAATTGTGTTAATACAGGAGTAGTTTTCAACAATCAATCTACCGGAGTTGAAATTACAGGATATACATGGGATTTTGGTGATGGCTCTCCAATAAGCAACGAAATTAACCCTATACATGTTTATCAAAATGCCGGTGAGTATATAGCTAGGCTAGAAGTTTATTCCGCTTCGGGT
>JAQVOJ010000036.1:15977-26426 GCA_028702675.1 Bacteroidales bacterium | reverse complement strand
TCATAAATTTTGATATTAATATTGTTTATGGGAGCTACAAGTTTAAAGTCTATATTAAATGAAGAATTAAACGGATTAGGGTAAATTTGAGTTAGATCGCTAAGTCTTAAAATATCCTCAATCGAGGCGGGTTCCACTTCAATTTCGATTGCACCATGAAAATCGGATTGTTGATCGTATCCTTGTACTACTTTTGGTCCCGGGTCTTCATCATCTAAGCCCATAATGTCGATAATAAAGAGGTCTTTACACAAATCGTCTCGTCCTGAACTTGTACCATCATGATTTCTAAAGACCATTCCCATTGTATAGGGTTTTCCTCCTTGATTCATATCCCAAGGTGTACTGGGTGGATAAAGCACCCCATCAATTGTTTGCCCTTCGGTGCTTACTTCGTTACTGCTGAAATAGTCTTCTAAAATAAAGTCAATTGTATATACACCATTACTTAGCGACTCCATTAGCCCTACTCCATCATCCTGAGGGTTGTCGCCCCAATTACCAACTACATGTTGCCATACTCTAGATTGATAAGGCGTTATTTGATTGAGACAAAATACAAGATTATTAAATTCGCTACTACAATCTCTGGTATATTGACTGCCATTCTCTATTTCGTTACATGTACATAAGCCTAAATGGGCATATACTCTGTCCCAAGTTGCCGGCAAACTGGAACCTCCTCCCAGACTACAATCTAAACTTTGCATCAATTTGGTATCGAGTGTAATTTTGATGTATGTACGTTCTGTCCATGGAGTTTGCGCTTGTAAATAGCCTAAAAACAGAACTGCCAATATTGATATGCTTAGAAATCTTTTCATAATATTGTGATTTTATTGTTTAATAATTTTGAGGTTTGTAATTTCACTATCGGTATTTATTTCCAAAATATACATTCCTGCCGGTAAACCATTAAAATTAATTTTGGTAATTGTGGATTCTGCTTTTTGATTAATTATTTTCTTACCACTTATGTCAAAAATACCGAATGATGTGTTGTCAAACTGAACATCTGATTCTATGTACAAGTAATCAGAAATTGGAATAGGATAAATTGAGAAATTCTCTAAAAAGATGTCTTGAATGCTTAAGATTAGTAATACTTCAGAATGTGTGTTGTCTGTACAAGCATTAGTTACTGTTAGACTTACAACATATTGACCTAAATTTGTAAAAGTATGCTGAACATCTCCTTGGGTATAATCATCTATTATGCCATCACTTTCAAAATCCCAAGCATAAGTTTCGGCATCTGTTGACTCGTCAATAAATTCAACGGTGTTATTTTCAAGTTCGTTGTAAGTAAAAAACGCAACCGGCGGGTTAACTACCTGTATTTGTACGACATCGAAACCTTGACAACCAAACTCGTCGGTAACTGTAACCGAGTAAGTTCCTGAACTTGTTACAAGCAGTGAGGTATCTGTAGAATTATCTTGCCATAGGTATTCTTCAAAATCGCCCGGATACAGTAAAATATCTTCGCCGGTACATAAAGTTGTATCTAATCCTAAATCAGCTTGAGGCAAAGCTTGAATTCCAATGTTTATTGTATCTGTTCCTATACAGCCCTGATTATCGGTTGCACTAACCCAGTATTCACCACTCGAAGAAATACTTATACTAGGTTCGTGGCTACCTGTACTCCATGTAATTGAAGTAATAGAAGCTGATATAAAATCAGTTTGAACAGCATTAAAACTACTTACAGGCGGATTTACGCTCATATTAATCCAAATGTCTTCACCTACAGCATTTCCTGCTTCAACTGTTCCATCTGCATTTCTGAATTTCATTAATATCCCGTAAATATTTTGCTCTGCAGGATATCCGTAATAATCAACAGGCACAAAGCTTATTTGCCAAACATCATCAGAAATTTCGGTCATTAATCCAACGCCGTCATCATCGCCCCAGTTTCCGGTTATATATTCCCATCCATTTTCGGGTGCCATTTCGGCAGCTGAATGTAAATATACTTTTTCTTCACCTACAAGTTCTCCGGTTACATTAGCATCATAAGTTATTGTTAGACTATCGCCATAAGGAGCCACCGTTAAACCTGAATTTAATACTATACCTGTACCTCCACAAATAGCTGTGTCGTTACCAAGCGAAATTTCGAAACTACAAGCTTCTTCGTCGGTAGTAGTAGCACTTGCCGTTAAGAAATCAGAATAATAGTTATTATTTATTGTGAAAGCTTTGTAATAATACGTAGTTAACTGATTTAAGTTCATGTGGTTGAACGTGCCTGCCGAACCTTTATAAATAACTGTTGCATCTTCAATTTCGTCATTTATATGATATAAAGCACCTTGTGTAGGAATAGCAGTAATTTCACTTCCTTCTTTCGCAAGAATAATAATATTATTGTGAGTGGCGTCGGCAGTCCAGCTTAGCCCAATTCTTGTACCGTCTAATGCGTTTGCTTCAAATGTAATAGGATCGGGAACAGGGTTAATTGTGATGGTGTATTCGGGAGCAAAAACATCAGTATCTGACCACACTTCGTTATTTGCATAGCTCCAGTTTGATGTTGGAGTAGCTTTTGCCCTGCCTACGTAATAATAAGTACCTGTTCCGTTGCTACCGGGAATATCAATTTGGGCATGAACTTTTTTATTGTTTCCTTCTCCGTCTTCGTACCATTCTGCAAAAAGCCAATCAAAACTATTTATATCTTCGTTGTCGTTTCCAAAGCCTATTTCGGCAGATTCCCAAGTAGTTTGACCTATTTCCATATTGATCCATGGACTTACATTATCACCAAGTGTATATTCCATATCAACAGCAGTAAGTAAATGTGTCCATATTGAAGCATCTTCGTTTATTGCCAAAATTGACAAATCATTACTTGTAAGGTCTTGTTCTCCTGTAAGTTCTGCAGCAGCTATTGTAAAACTAAAATTGTTAACGTCTGTATCAAAATCAGTACCGTCAAAAGCAAGATTTAATAATATTTGTGTAGTACCAACGTAATTTACCGATTCAATACTTAATCCCTGAGGGGCATTGTTCATGCTAATATTACCAATATCAATTGAATTGTCGATAAATGTTTCGTCAATTAATGTTAGGTTTACAATAGCTCCATCAAGATTTGTTTCGGTTAACTGTTCGGTAACACTTGCCTCTACACCCGAAACTATTCCATAAGTAAAATTAGCAATAAAATTATTCCCATTATTATCCCATGTGATAATCTCAGATTCAGCTGTTTCGGCAGTAAAATACACTTCAATAAAATGAGTTCCGTCCAAAATTCCTGTTTCTAATAAATTAATATCAGTTTGGTTCTCTCCACTATTCCACCATAATTGAAAAGTAGTATCATTTTCTGTCCATTCATTATCAAAGGGTAAATCCTGTTCGTTGAATGCTCCGGGAGTTTCACTTTCGTGATAGAAACGATAATACATTGTTGAACTTAAGATATTACCCTCGTTGTGCTTCCAAGTGAATAGCTGCCCCGATTTAAAGTATAGCGATGAGGATGAACTGAAATTCCCCAAATTCATACCATCAAAATCTTCATCGTTATAAAAACTATCGGAAGCATCACCTTCCCATAAAGCAATTTTTGCATAGTTTATGCCTTCGTGAGCTGTTAAATCTTCGGGATAAATAGTTAATTGATTACTTGTAATGTTTTCACTTGTTGTTAATTCAGTTGCCAAAATTGTTAAACTGAAATTTGTAATGCTTTCTTCAAAATCGGTACCATCAAACTCTAAATTAATTACCGCTTCAGTTACATTAGTATAAGTTACAGTTTCAATACTTAATCCTGCCGGTGAATTATTTAAAACGAAATTGCTCGATTCAAGAGCATCATCTGCAAATTCTGTATTAGTTAAACTTACATAAAGCATTCTGTCGTTTAAAGTTTCTTCTTGTAAAGTTTCGTCGGGAGTAATAATAACTATTGGGTCTGAAGGTATTTCGTAAGTAAATTCGGCTATATAGTTTGCACCTTCATTGTTAAGATACAAAGTGTTTCCTTGTCCGTCCAAAGCTTCAAAATATACTTCGATATAGTAGGTACCTTCTGTAAGACTTTCTAAAATATTTAAATCCGTTTCATCAGGTTCGTTGTTCCACCAAAGCTGAGCAGTTCCTTCGTTTACAGCCCATTCGTTATGGAAAGGTAAACTTTGTTGAATAAAGGCGTCCGGTGTTTCTCCATCCATATAGATGCGGTAATTCATTACTGCGTCAGTAATATCTCCCCCTGCATTTTTCCATACGTATAATTGCCCCGATTTTAAGTACAAAGAAGTTGTAGGTCCAACTATCCCAAAATCGTAAGAATTAAAATCATTAGCATTATAGAATATATCTTCGGCGTCTCCTTCCCAAAATGCAATAAATGCAGAATCGAGGCTTTGCTGGTCATTTATTGCGGTAATAGGTATTGTATTACTGGTAAGGTTTGCAGATGCTGATAGTTCAGAACCATCAATGGTAATAGAAAAATCAGGATAATCTATGTCGAAATCTGTGCCATCGAAAGCCAATGCCATTTCGGCTTCTGTATCGCCATTGTAAACCAGTGATTCAATACTTAAACCTGTTGGTGCATTATTGAGCGTAAAATTACTTTCCAAAAGATTATCATCAACAAAAGTTTCGTCAGTAAGGGTAAGAGTAATTACTCTATCGTTGAGCTGGTTTTCGGTCATGCTGCCATCGGGAGTTGCAGTAAGTGTAGGAGATCCTGAGCCACTAACAGTAATTTCGTAATTTGTTCCTGAGTTATTGTCGTAGCGTAAAGTAAAGAAATCAGCAGTGGCGTGGCTTAAATTTGTTTGATTAGTTGAAAGAACATAAAACTCAATAGTTCCGGGATTAGTTGGAGGAGGGATTGTTCCGGTTCCGGTATTTCCGGTAAAGTCTGTAAGTTCTACAAACATTGAGTTTGCCCAATTATCGTTTGTGTATCTGATAAATATTTTTTCGCCTGTGTTAAGTGTGCCGGCAAGGGTAACTGTAACATCTACAAGTTCGCCTACTGCAATTTCTGTAGAGCTAATATTTGTAAGGCTAAAATTAACGGGTTCGTAACTAGTTTCAAGTACACTAAAGGCATTATTGCTATCCGTATTTTTTCCTGTAATAAAAGTATAATAGTTGCCATTTGTTACAGGAATTGTTAAATCGTGATCCCAGCCGCCATCAACATAATAATAAATACCATCGGAGTAATAAGTATCTGTATTTCGATCAAAATTTGTTGAACTGCCAACCCATTTTGGTGACCATACACCACTCTGGGTAATGAAAAGGAAAGCAAGACTTGAACCGGAGCCGGTATATTGAGTAATTTTGCCTAATACTGCTCCTCGATCGTTCATATTATGGTCGTTCCATCCTGTACCTAAATCGCAATACAAAACGTTTGGTTGTGCTGATAACGCAGCCGAGACAACAAGTATTAGCACAAATGAGTATAAAAATTTCTTAATCATAATTGTTTATATTTTATTGACTTACAATATTACAAAAAAAACAAACAAGATGAACAGGTAAATAGTTCGGGTTTAGTAATTGATTATATTTGCGAAGATCGACTGTAGTTGGTAGGTTCTAATCTACACGATATAATCGTGCGGGATTAGTGTATAGAGAAAACCGTAAAGTAAGGATTTACAAACCTTAACCCAAACATTTTCCCGCAACTACCTGAAACAGACTGTTAGGATTGAAAAACTTCGTAGCAATTTCGTAAAGTTTGTTTATATCAGTAGATTTTATGTATTCAATCTTAGACTCCAAATAGCTATAGTCGAATCCTGACTCTAACAATGCCCTGATTACATTTGCCGACATAAATGGTCCGTCAAACATTGAAAGCATATTACCCATCATATATTTTTTAACCAAATCAAGTTCTTCTTCAGTAGGTGATTTCTCGATAAGTTTTTCTAATTCGCTATAAATTTCGTGGAGAGCACCTTTACATACATCTGTTCCTGTTTCTGTAGAAATTGTAAACTCTGCATAATTTTGATTTATCATAGAAAGCCTTGAGCCTATTCCGTATGTGTAGCCTTTATCTTCACGTAAGTTCATCATAAGTCTGGAGCCAAAGAAACCACCAAAAAGTGTATTTAAAACCTTAAGCCCATTTATATCTTCCAAACTTTCAGGCTTAACCAACATTCCAATTTTAATTGCAGATTGTACAGCATCTTTTTTTTCAATAATATGAACTTTTTCGGCACTTGGAGTAAACTTTGTATTTATGGAAGCTTCTTTGTGTGATTTGCTCCAACAGGTTTTTCCAAAATATTTATTAATGCTTGAAATAACTTCAGAATTTACATTTCCGCTTAGAATAATTGAGCAGTTGTTTTGTGTGTAATGCTCAGCTGCAAATTTTTGCAAACTTTCTATTTCTGTTTTTAAAGCATCTTCAGGTTTAACTTCAAATCCCAAAGGGTGAGTGTTGCCGTAAATTGCAGATCTGTATTTTTTTGCAGCTAAAAATGCTACTTTTTCTTCTCCCACCAAAAGTTTCTGATGTGTGTTCTTTTTCTGAAGTTCAAATTCGCTTAAAGGAAAAGATGGGTTTTGAAGAATATCTGCTATTAGAGGAAGAACTTTATCGAAATATTTACTAAGTATGAAAAAGCCCATCCCTGCTTTGTTACGCTGTACAATATTTTCTGAAAATACTCCAAAATAATCTAATTTGTCAGCTATTTCTTTTCCGCTATATGATTTTGAGCCTTCGCGTAAAATTAGATTTGTATATGTGCTTACAAATGGTTCTGCCTGAAACCATTGACCTGCAGAAAATAAAACGTCTAATCTTACAGATTTTATTGCACTGCTTTTTATTATGTAAACTGGTATGCCGTTGTCTAATTGTAAATTTTCAGGATACTGAATGTTTATATTCTCAATATCCGATATAGGTGGCATTATGTCTCTTTTCAATTTCATTTTTTGCTTTTATAATATAGTGTTGAGCAATTATTAGTATTGAATATTTCCTTTGCTGTAAATATAATATCCTCAGAACTTACATTTATATACTTTTTATCTTCTTCGTTAATTAAACCGGCATCACCTAAAAACTCAAAAAATGCAGTTTCAAAGGCTTTGTTTTCAACCGACGAAAGAGATAGCTGACGCAATGCTATCGACCTGTTTTTAACTTTTTCGAGTTCGGTTTTACTAAAATCTCCATTTGTAATTCTACTAGTTAATTCATTAATAGCATGTTCTGCTTCCTCGTATGTTTTATCTTTGTGTAGTTTGCCTGATATTACAAACAATCCGGGGTCGTAACTGCCAAGTATATAAGCATCTACCGAGCTGAAGATTTGTTTTTCTTTAATAAGTATTTGTTCAAACCACGAAGATTTCCCGTTTGACAAAATATCTGATATTAAATCGCTGGCATAATATTTAGGGTTTAATCTGTCGCTCATATGATAAGCCATATACAAACCCGAAAATGGTACATCCCTCTCAAGGGTAAGAGTTCGTGGCTTTGTTTGAACTGGTTCCTCAGGGATTATTGCTGCGGAGATATTCCGCTTGGGGATATCGCCAAACCAATGTTTAACTCTCTCGTAAACCCTTACAGGATCAACATTTCCTGCTATTGATAATATTGCATTGTTTGGAGCATAATGCTTATAGAAAAAGTCTTTAACATCTTCCATGCTGGCATCTTTAATATGCTCAATACATTTACCAATTGTTGACCAAGAATATGGATGCTTTTTATAAGCCAAATCTCGTAAATTCATAAATGCATCGCCATAAGGCTGGTTTAGATTACGTTGCCTGAATTCTTCAATCACAACTTGTCTTTGAGTTTCAAGACTTTTTGGTGTAAATGCAAGTTCATTCATCCTGTCGCTTTCGAGCCACAACGCAATGTCCAGATTTTCGGGAGGCAGACTTATATAATAATTTGTAATATCATTGTTAGTAAAGGCATTATTCTCGCCACCGGCAAGTTGCAAGGGACGGTCATAATCCGGAATATTTGCCGAACCTCCAAACATTAAATGTTCAAATAAATGAGCAAATCCGGTTCTATCAGGGTGTTCGTTGCGTGCACCAACTTTATATAACACATTTACCTGAACTAAAGGTGTGCTGGTATCCGGTATAATTATAAGTTTTAGCCCGTTGCTTAGAGTATGATTAATAAATTTTAACATAAAATTTGTAAATTGAATTGCAAAAGTAGTTTAATAAAACGGTGTGCGAAAATGTTGTTTTTCATTGCTCACTAGTTCTTCCCTTACATAAGCTTTTAGAATGCTAAACGAGTGATAAGTTTGTAGCCATAATTACACTATTACATATCTAATGTATATTTGTTTGTTTTAGTAAGTTAATTCTTCTTGATTCACAACATCATAATATTACCCGAATATAATCCGTAAATATTATAATTATTTGCGATTATAATCAAGATTAATTATGTTTGTGAAAAATATTGATTATGATAAATAGAAGTTTGCACAATATTTTATTAAACAATCTTAGCAACAATAAAGCTTTGTTCGTAATGGGAGCCAGACAGGTTGGTAAATCGAGCTTATTAAAAATGTTTTCCGAAAATATAGATTCAGAAAAAGTATTATGGCTAAATTGTGATAATATTGAAGACAGAAAATTGTTATCAAATGCTACTATAACTGACTTAAAAAGAGCAATTGGCAATAAGAAATATGTTTTTATAGATGAAGCTCAAAGAGTTATAAATATTGGTATGAGCCTAAAACTTATTACAGATCAGATGGATAATATTAGGCTAATAGTAACCGGTTCATCTTCATTTGAATTATCAAATTTAACAAACGAACCTTTAACGGGACGTAAATATGAGTATCGTTTATTCCCATTTTCAGTAAAGGAATGTGCAGATCATTACGGTTTTTTGGAAGAGAAACGACAATTTGAAAATCGGTTAATTTACGGTTCATATCCAGATGTTGTTACTAATCAGGGAAATGAAAGGCAAATTCTAAACAATTTGGTTGGCAGCTATTTATATAAAGATATTTTTATTTTTCAGGATTTAAGAAAACCGGAGCTCATTGAGCAACTGCTCGAAATGTTGGCACTGCAAATGGGAAATGAAATTTCGTATAACGAACTGGCTAATTCTCTGCAAGTTGATTCTGCAACCGTACAAAAGTATATTAGTTTATTGGAAAAATCATTTGTAATATTTCGATTAAGATCATTTAGCCGAAATGTACGAAACGAAATTAAGAAGAGTAGGAAGATTTACTTTTATGATAATGGTGTGCGAAATGCAATTTTAGAAAATTTTAATCAACTCAATTTGAGAACCGATAGAGGTGCTTTGTTTGAGAATTATGTAATTTCAGAAAGAAAAAAATACTTGCACTACAATCAAATATATGCTAAAACTTATTTTTGGAGAACAACTCAGCAACAAGAAATTGACTACATTGAAGAAATTGATGGAAAGTTGAGTTCTTTCGAAATAAAGTTTAATAGCAGCAAAAAAGTTAAACAACCCTTAACATTCTCGAAAAACTACATAAATTCAGAATTTAATATTATAAATTCAGAAAACTTTTATGATTATATGGGTATTTAGTAATATTCATTGTTCTTGCTCAAACTCACGTTAATTATTTATAGTCATTAAGTCGAGTTTAATTATAATTTTGAAAAATAAAATGTAAGCTTTATTCTTGAATCATATTTTTTCTTATTTTTGATTTCAAATAGTTGTTAATTAATTTTTTACAACATGAAAAAACTTTATTTTTCAATTGCAATTTTGCTATTCTGCAATCTTGCTTTTTCCCAAGGTTTTCATTATGGAGTTTATGCCGGTTTTGGCGGGAGCACTATTATTGAACGCAACGAATGGGCAGGCGAGTTAGAAAAGAGTATTAAATACGGCTATCAGCTTGGCGTAGCTTTAGAATACGAAGTATTTAGCTTCCTTTCTATAGGCACCGATATTGGTTTTATCCAGAAAGGCGATAAAATTAAAGACGACTTTGCCGTATCAAAAGCATCTTTAGGCTATCTCGATATTCCAATAAATATCGCTTATAAGCTACCATTAAAAGATGTAAAAGTAAGTATCATGGCAGGACCTTACACCAGTGTAGCTATGGTAGGCAAGAAGACACTTACCGTACTTCCCGAAGTAGAGCCCGACTACGAATGGAATTTCGAAGAACACGGACACGATGCCTACATTGACGACGGCACACCCGTTTTTGGTGAAGAATTTCACTCATACAAACGTTTCGATACTGGACTTACATTCGGTTTTAAAATAGGGTATAAGCAATACCGATTATCGGCAAACTATGCTATGGGTTTAACAGATATAAAACCTAACGAAACTATTACTGCCAAAAATTCCTCTTTCAGTTTTTCGCTAGCATATTTTCTAAAATAATTTCAATCAATGAAAAAAAT
>JAQVOJ010000036.1:0-15877 GCA_028702675.1 Bacteroidales bacterium | reverse complement strand
GATTATCGGCAAACTATGCTATGGGTTTAACAGATATAAAACCTAACGAAACTATTACTGCCAAAAATTCCTCTTTCAGTTTTTCGCTAGCATATTTTCTAAAATAATTTCAATCAATGAAAAAAATATACTTACCAATAGCAATTATGTTTCTGTTTGTGCAAGTATCTATAGCACAAAGTTTTCAGCTTTCGTTTACAGGTATTGGCGAGAGCACAGAAATAGACAGTGTAATAGTAAAAAACCTAAATCTTGGAGTTGAAACAAAAGTGGGCGGCTACGATGTAGTAAACCTTGCACCCGCTGCCAGCCTTAGGTTTGCCGAACAAACCGGCGACGACTTAGTAATTTATCCCAATCCTGCCAACGATTATTGTACGATAGAACTTCTTAACCCCGAACAAAACACAGTTTATGTTGATATTTTTGATGTAAGCGGAAAACTTTTAATACGTAATCAATACAATCTCGAAAAGGGAATTCATCGTTTCCGGTTGAGCGGAATGGGTGGCGGATTATATAATATTGCTGTAAAAACCAATCGCTTCCATTATAATGGTAAAATAGTAAGCACGAGTAATACAAACAAAACCCTTGATTTTAATTACATTGATGTTTATGCACTAGCCGAAGATTTACCTGTACTAAGCCACACCAAAGCCAGTTTCGACTTGGCATACAATTATGGCGATGTATTGTGGTTCGAGGCACAATCAGACTTGGGTCATCGAACAGTACAAACACTTGTTTTAAATGAGGCTGATGCCGGTGAAACATATCAAAACCTTGAATTTGAATTTATTACCTGCCGCGATGCCGAAGGATTTATGTACAGTATAATAGAAATGGGCAATCATCATTGGATGGCAGAAAACTTAAATACAGCAAAATATCGAGACAGTAGTAATATTGCCAAAGTAGATGATACTAACGAGTGGATAGAACTTACAAGCGGAGCCTATTGCAACTACGACAACAACAATTCAAATCCTAAGTTGTATAATTGGTACGCAGCTACAAGTTCAAAAGGCTTATGCCCCACAGGTTGGCATACACCTGCCGATTTTGAGTGGAAAAGACTAGAACAACATATTGGTTTAACCCAGCAGCAAACTGATGCGGTAGGCTGGCGAGGAGCCGGTTTTGGTAATTATCTTAAAGAATCGGGAACCGATAATTGGTTAAGTCATACAGGAACAGGCATTAATACAAGTGGCTTTACAGCTGTTCCCGGAGGAATCAGAAATTTTGCCGGAGAGTTTTATTACAACACAAAAAGTGCAACATGGTGGACAGCTAGCGAAAATTTGCCACTTACTGCCTGGAGTAGAGGCTTGTTTTTTGATAAAACCGAAATTTATCGTAAAGACGGTAGAAAGTTAATGGGATTGTCTATAAGATGTATAAAAAATTATCTTGCCGAAATAATTACTAATGATATTACGAGTATTTCAAATACAACAGCTTCGGTATCAATAGAACTTTTAAACGATGGAGGAACACCAATTCTAAATAAAGGCATAGTTTGGAGTACTTACGAAATGCCAACTGTTTTATCAAATGATGGTTATATAATTGATGAAAGCAATAGCACAGAAATAAACTTTTCGATTTCAGGTCTTTCGTCAAATACAACATACTACTTACGAAGCTATGCAACAAATGATGTTGGTACTGGATACGGGAACCAAATTGTATTTACCACCCAAGGACAAATGGGTCCTCAACCATGTCCGGGATTACCAACAATAACCGATATTGATGGCAATGTTTACAATACTGTTCAGATTGGGAATCAATGTTGGATGAAAGAAAACTTTAAAGCAATTAATTACAACGATTCTCAACCAATAAACCACTATCCTGATTCTATAAGTTGGGTAAATGCTACTACGGGAGCATATTCATACTATAATAATGATTCCGCACAATATGCACAAGAATACGGAGCTCTTTACAATTTTTATGCTATTGAGTCTGGAACACTCTGCCCTGAGGGCTGGAAAGTTCCCCAAATGGAAGAATGGTTAATAATATCAGACTACTTAGGTGGATTACAAATAGCAGGGGGGAAAATGAAAGAAACTGGAACTGATCACTGGTTAGCTCCAAACACAGGTGCTACTAACCAAAGTGGTTTTACTGCTTTACCTGGGGGAATAAGAATGGGAGATTACGGCAGTTTTATGGCTATGAATGAAGGAGGAGCATGGTGGATGAATTTTGATGATGGCGACACTTATCTGTTATACACTTCCTATGAAAGTGATTCATTGTTTAGTGAAGGAGCCACTCGTCAATTTGGAGTAAGTGTTCGTTGTGTAAAAGAAGAAGAAGAAATTGTTGGACTTCCTTATGTAATGACATACGAAGTCTTTGATAATACTTCAACAACTGCCTCATCGGGAGGTTATGTCGAAAATGATGGAGGCTATCCTATTACTGCATGCGGGGTGGTATGTAGCTCAAACAGTTTACCAACTTTAAGTAATAATATTAGTATGACTAATGAAGGAGCTCTATCAGGCGAAATGTATTTTTATAGCGACCTTACAAATCTTACTCCAAATCAGGAATATATTTTGCGAGCATATGCAACAAACAGTGTAGGTACAGCTTATGGTAATATCGTGTTTTTTGATACTTACGAATCTTATGATTATGGAGAACCTTGCCCTGACGAACCGACAGTAACAGATATTGATGGAAATTTATACACCACAATACTGATAGGTACACAATGCTGGTTACGCGAAAACTTGAAAGTTGAAAGATATACAGACGGTAGTACAATTGCATCTCCGGGCACAGATAATTTAGCATGGGAAAATAATACTAATGGAGCTTATGCTTACTATGAGAACAATTCTTCGTATAAAGAAATATATGGCGCATTATATAATTGGTTTGCTGTAGATTACGAAAGTAATGGCGGCAAATATTTATGTCCTCCGGGATGGAGGGTGCCCTCACATAACGATTGGACTCAATTAGAACAATATATTTGTTACGAAACCGGTGGTATGAATTGTGAAAGTACATTCCCTTACGACAACACTACAGAAGCTTGGCTAGGTACGAACGAAGGTAGTTACTTAGCAGGCAATTCAATGCTTTGGAATTCGGGAGCTTTAATCTCAAATATGTATTTCGAGCAATCGGGATGGATAGGATTACCGGGAGGAACTCGTGATTCGGGAGGAACTTATAGCTCAATTGGTCAAAGCGGCTACTGGTGGTCAACAGATAAAAATGAATTTGATGAACCGTGGTATCGTACTATTCAATATGGACAAACAGGGATAAGCAGATATTATTACTGGGGAGGGACAGGTAGGTCTGTAAGATGTGTAAAAGACTATTATAATAAATAGCCACTATTACGCAACTCCATACCACCATTGCTTTTATGTTTTAGTATCATAAAAAAAGCGTTTCTAAAAACGCTTTCTAAACTTGTGGAGATGACGGGACTCGAACCCGTGTCCAAACAAGAAACACATGTGCTTTCTACATGCTTATTCTGCTATTTTTTGTCGGGAAAAGAAAGGGAACAGACACCCTAATCTAAACCTTAACTTCTATTTCTCGGGTAGCAATCGAAGTTGTTACTACCCCAGCCCGAAATTGCTGCCACCTCCGTATCGGACAGGAATCAGGCAAGTCCATCCGGGAGATGTCTCGTTCAGATGCCTTGCACCTGAAAACGCTTAGCCTTACTGTACTTCAGACTATGCTGCGAGAGCATAATTGTTTGCGCCATTTATAAAGTGCGTGAAACAGTTTTACGGGTTTATTCACATTGCCCGGCATGCTTACACAAGCATTTTACCTGCTGTCGAAACCAAAATCATCCCCTGGTAAAATACCCCGCAAATATAGATAAAATATCCCGATATTCCAAGAATAAAGCTAATTTGCATCAGGCACACACAAAGATTTATTAGTTTATTATTGCTAAATGCATTATATTTGAAGCTTGAAAACTTTTTAAGTATAAAAATCAAAAAAAATAAATATATATGACAGACAAGCATTCATGTATTGGCGTTTTAAAAGAAACCAAAACACCACCTGATCGCAGAGTATTGCTCACACCGAGAATAGCAAAACTATTTACCGAGAAATATCCTAATATTAAATTATTAATACAATCAAGCGATTTAAGGTGTTTCAAAGACGAAGAATATACTAGTTTAGGTCTTGATGTAGTTAATGATATTTCCAAGTGTGATGTTTTATTAGGTGTAAAAGAAGTTGATATTCCCAAATTAATACCAGACAAACAATATCATTTCTTTTCGCATACACATAAAAAACAATCCTATAATCGTCCATTGTTGCAAAATATGGTAAAAAACAGAATTACAATGGTTGACCATGAATGCCTAACGTACCCTAATGGAGCAAGAGTTGTTGCCTTTGGTCGGTGGGCCGGAATAGTAGGAGCTTATAATGGACTTATAGCTTTAGGAAAACGATTAGGAACATTTGAGTTGAAACGCGCAAAAGACTGTTTCGATTTAAATGATATGCTAAAAGAAGTTAAGAAAGTAAAATTACCGAAAAATTATAAAATACTTATTACCGGCATGGGCAGGGTTGCCGGAGGTGCTATTGAAACACTTGCTCCTTTAAAAATTAAAAAAGTTAAATCAGTCGATTTTTTAACTAGAGAATTTGACGAACCTGTATTGTGTCAAATTGATGCAGACGAATATGTTGAGCACCAAGACGGCACGTGGATTAGTTTCCCTCACTTTTTTAATAATCCTAAGGAATATAAAAGTATTTTTAAACCTTATACTAAAGCTTCTGATTTATGGATACCATGTCATTTTTGGGATCAAAACTCACCCAAATTTTTAGTACATCAAGATTATCTAGAAAAAGATTTTAGAATTAAAATAATCGCCGACGTAAGCTGCGACATTGCCGATCCAATACCTTCTACATTAAGAGCATCTACAATTGCAGACCCATTCTATGGTTATAATCCTAATACACAAAAAGAATCTGAAGCTTTCGACAACAATAATATTACTGTAATGGCAGTAGATAACTTGCCGGGAGAATTACCTCGTGATGCTTCAGAAGATTTTAGTCAGGTTTTCCTCGAAGAAGTAATCCCTTCAATTATTGAAGAAGACGACAAAGAGATTATCAAAAGAGCAACAATTTGTTCTAATGGCAAACTAACAAAAGAATACGATTACTTACAGGATTTTCTCGAAGGAAAAGAATAATTAAAACTATTATTTGTATTTATTTACAAATATTTAATATCGTGAATTTCTTTTAAAGGATTCTCATTCGAAAATATTGCACTTCCGGCTACAAGCGAGTTTGCTCCATATTGTTTAAGCTTCTTGGCATTTTTAGAGCTTATACCACCATCAACTTGAATAATTAAACTATTGTTGTATTTTGCCTTAAGCTCTTGAAGTTCTGATAATTTTGAATAAGTATTACTTATAAATTCTTGTCCTCCAAATCCGGGATTAACCGACATAAGCAGTACCATATCAATATATGGCATAATATCTTTAAGAAGTTGCACTGATGTATGTGGGTTTATTGTTACACCTGCAAGCTTGTCTTTATTTTTTATTTGTTGCACAACCCTATTTAAGTGATTACAAGCTTCGTAATGCACAGTAATAATATCGGCACCTACATCTGCAAACTCTTCTACATACCGTTCAGGTTGAATTATCATTAAGTGAACATCTAATTTCTTTTTGCAAATCTTTCTAACATGTTTTAATATAGGCATTCCAAATGATATATTCGGCACAAAAACACCATCCATAATATCAAGATGGAGCCAATCTGCCTCACTTTTGTTAATCATTTCAATTTCACCCGACAGATTATTAAAGTCGGCAGCAAGCAAAGAAGGAGCAACAATACATTCCATTATTAAAATTTTAGTGCGAATATAAGGAAATCCCTTACGATAATTAGAATAAAATTAAACTAAATATGATTTTAGTTTTTTGTATTTATTTGACTGTTTCAATCTTCTGATTGCCGATTCTCTGATTTGCCTTACTCTTTCGCGTGTCAATCCAAATTCCTCGGCAATTTCTTCTAAAGTTTTTGGATGCTGTCCTTCTAATCCGTAAAATAGCTTTATTATTTGAGCTTCTCTTTTTGCTAATACACTTAAGGTTGAATTAATTTCTTTTCGTAATGATTCTAGCATAAGACTATTATCGGGCGGAACCGAATCGTTCATCCCAATAACATCGTAAAGAGTTGCGTCATCATCGTCTTTACTTAGAGGAGCATCCATTGACAAATGTCGCGTACTGTTACGTAAATTTTCTTTAATATCATTAGCATTAAACTCCATAATTTCTGCAATTTCCTCTTCGGTTGGTTCTCTGTTTAGTTCCTGCTCCAATTTTGATGTAGCCATATGTATTTTATTAATAGCTCCAATCTTATTTAATGGCAAACGAACTAAACGACCTTGAATGGCAAGGGAATGCAAAATAGATTGACGTATCCACCATACAGCATATGAGATAAATTTAAATCCTCTTGTTTCATCAAATCTCTTTGCGGCTTTTATTAATCCTAAATTACCTTCGTTGACCAAATCCTGCAGGCTAAGTCCTTGATTTTGGTATTGCTTTGCAACTGAAACTACAAATCGTAAATTACTAGTTACAAGTTTATCTAAAGCCTTTTGGTCGCCTTCTTTAATTCTACGAGCTAATTCAATCTCTTCTTCGGGAGAAATCAAATCCTTACGCCCTATCTCAAGTAAATACTTGTCAAACGAAGGAGAATCGCGTGTTGTAACTTTTTTCGATATTTTTAATTGTCTCATTGCCATAATAGTATATATTATATATACGCAAACTATAGCTAATTGGTTGCTTGAATATTATAAATATTATTCCATTTTTTTATTATTTTACAAATAAAAAAGTCTTTGTTTGTTGTTTAAAGAAATATTTTTTATTTTTGCAGTGTAATTCGGTTTCATATTATACATTATAATACTCGAAATCAAAATTTACCACTTATAATTAAGTAAAATTGTTCCATTTTAAACATACTTATACATGTACAACAGTTCTGAACTAAACGAAATGCAAGTTGCAGCTTTAGTAGAAATTGCTAAAGAATTAGGAATTAAAAAACCTGAAAAAATTGAAAAAGAAGATTTAATTTATAAAATACTGGATACTCAAGCAATTCAGGAATCTCAAAAAAAAGATAAACCTGAAAAAAAAGCCAGAACAAGACGTAGAGCCGAAAAAGTTGCTCATAGTACTCCTACTAATGATGAATTAAAATTAGATTTAGTTGCTGAAGAATCTAGTGATGAAAAAATTCCTGCCAACAAAAATCAAGAAAAACAAAGCATAGAAAAAACTGCTGCAGAAAAAACTGCTACAGAAAAAAAAGCAACAGCAAAACGTAAAGGTGGGATTAAAAAAGGAACCCCACATCGTAAAAGAGTACCTCTAAAACCTGAAGAAAAAAATGATTACTACAATCTAATAAAAACCCCTATCGAGTTAAAAGATGAACAATCATCAACTTCAAGTGCTAAGGATAAAAACACTAAAACAAAAGATGAAAGATCAACAAATAAACAGCAAGATAAAAATAAATCGCAAAAGTCTCCAAAAGCCAAAGAACAGATAAACTCTAAACAACAACAGGAAACTCCTTCGCAAACCAAACCACAACAGGATATAAGTCAAGATTCAAAAAAGGAAACCCAACAAAAAACAGAAGTAATTGACAAGAAATCGGGAAACGATAGTTCACAAGTGCAAACCGAACCGACACAAAAAAAGTCTAACCCCAATAATAAGAATCAAAGAACATCGCAAAACGACAAGAACTTTAATAACAACCAAAATAGACAACAATATAGTCAAGATAATCAGAATGAAGATACTACAAGCTACGAATTTAACGGATTTATTACAACAATTGGAGTTTTAGAAATTATTCAGGAGGGATATGGTTTTTTACGCTCATCAGATTATAACTATTTAAATTCTCCTGACGATATTTATATAAGTCAATCACAAATAAAATTGTTTGGGTTAAAAACCGGAGATACTATTGAGGGAACAATCAGACCACCTAAAGAAGGTGAAAAATATTTTCCATTAATAAAGATTATTAAAATTAATGGCAGAGACCCTGCAATTATGAGGGATAGAATTCCTTTCGATCATCTAACTCCTCTATTCCCTAACGAAAAGTTCAATATTACCGGACAAGGAATGGATAATTTATCAATTAGAGTTGTAGATCTATTCTCTCCTATCGGTAAAGGACAAAGAGGTTTGATAGTAGCACAACCAAAAACAGGAAAAACTATTTTACTTCAGCAAATTGCAAATGCCATTTCTGCTAATCATCCCGAAGCATATTTGATAATTTTGCTAATTGACGAACGCCCCGAAGAAGTTACAGACATGGCACGTAGCGTAAATGCTGAAGTAATCGCATCTACATTTGACGAACCCGCAGAAAGACACGTAAAAGTAAGCACAATAGTACTTGAAAAAGCTAAACGCATGGTAGAATGCGGACATGATGTCGTGATTCTACTTGATTCTATTACACGACTTGCTCGTGCTTATAATACTGTTGCTCCTGCCTCAGGAAGAGTGCTTTCTGGCGGCGTTGACAGCAATGCTTTACATAAACCTAAAAGATTTTTTGGAGCTGCCAGAAATATCGAAGGTGGAGGTTCATTAACAATATTAGCTACAGCTCTTACCGAAACAGGCTCTAAAATGGATGACGTTATCTTCGAAGAATTTAAAGGAACAGGAAATATGGAGCTGCAACTCGACAGAAAATTATCGAACCGAAGAATATATCCAGCTGTTGACATTACTGCTTCTAGTACAAGACGTGAGGACTTACTTTTACCTGCCGAAGTAATTAGCAGAATTTGGGTACTTAGAGAGTTTCTCGCCGATATGAATTCGGTTGAAGCAATGGATTTTATAAGACAAAGATTACCTAATACAAAAGATAATATTGAATTTTTAATGACTATGGATAAACAATAGCTATTGAAAAAATATTTCAAACGAATTGAAAATCTTTTATACAATCAGTCAAGTCTTCTGACAGGTATTATATTATTTCTTATTCTTTCTGTTTTCTTCTACTTAAATATTAGTAACTATTCAAGTGGCTCGATTAGTAACGGACAGCAAGGAATTAAATATTGGCTCGATACAGAAAGATACCTTGAAGCCGCTGATAATATACTTTCCGGAATACCACTTCAGGACAGAGAAGTACAATTCTCCGGTTATATTTTAATCTTAGCTTTTATTAAACTCTTAAAAATCCCTTTAGTTAGTATTGTAATAATTCAAATAATTGTAGCAATTATCGCAGCCTTTCTAATGTTTAGAATTATAATTCAAATTACAGAATCTAAAATCGCTGCTTTATTAAGCATATTCCTGTTTTTGTGCAATCCATTTATAACCAAATGGCACTTGTACATTCTTACTGAGTCTCTATAAACATCCCTAATTCTTATATACTTAATTACATTATATTATGCTATTACTAACAAAAATTATTACAATTACATATTAACTTTTATCCTTCTTTTAATTACAATTTCAATACGTCCTAACGCATGGCTTTTACTGCCTCTTAGCTTTGTGTTCATTATAATATACTCAAATTGGAGAAAATATACCAAAATCACTCTCTCCATTTTAATCCCAATTAGTTTTATCTTAATTTTAGCAGAAATATCAGAAATTAATAAAAGCATAATGATTACCACTCCTATTGATAATCTCGAAAATGGGATTACTGTATGGGGACACAACGAACTAAACTTAAACATGCCTAAAGATTCTGTAATTAACAGAACTGATTGGACTGCTGGATTTTCCTACGTTTTAAAACATCCTCTTGCTTCAACCAAACTCGCTTGTATGCGAATCTGGTACTCAATTATTCACATCAGACCTTTTCATAGTGTGGAGTATAAAACTCATGTTCTAATATGGATTTACCGGCATATCTACTCACAATAATCGCTCTTGTAAAGTTTTGGCGAAGAAAATTAATAAAACTTGGATTTTGGTTTATTGCTACACATCTTATTGTAATAGCTTTGAGCTATGCTGAGCACGATTCTCGCTTTGATATTTATATTTTACCTTATATCAGGAATTTCTCTGGGATTATTAATCCAAAAATCAAATAATAATATTGGGAACTAGTCAAACTATTATACATTACAAAACATATGCTGAACATTATTTTAGTATTTTTGGAAGATTTAAAGTTGAATTTATATATTTATAAAAAATGATAAAATTATTATTTACAATAGCCTTAGCTATTACTATTAGCTCGCTTTGGACTCAAGAGTTGACAAAGATTAATTATGACAAAGATATTACTCACAATATTTCTGTAATTAAATCATCTTTAGATGAACTAATTGTCCACTTTGAGATAAACACTTATAATTTAGAAAAAGTACAAACCCCCGAAGGACTTGCTTTTATAGTAAATGCACCTAACGGTGGAAGAATTTATGAAAAAGGTGCTCCTGATTTACCATTACTTAGCACATCATTAAT
The DNA here is from genome assembly GCA_028702675.1 of Bacteroidales bacterium. GTDB lineage: Bacteria > Bacteroidota > Bacteroidia > Bacteroidales > ML635J-15 > JAQVOJ01. Next base: position 5,264 of record JAQVOJ010000036.1, on the reverse strand, counting down.
TATTGATGATAATGGCATGTATTCGGCTGAGATTGTGCAAGGAGATTATATTGAACTGGAAGACATTAATATTGCACCATCAAAAGGTAGTTTATTACGTTCAGTAAATCCTAACGATGTTCCTTATACATATGGAGAAGCGTACCAAAAAGATGAATTTTACCCCGAAACAAATGGGAAATTATCTAAACCCTTTATTTTAAGAGATTTTAGAGGTATAAATTTACAAATATTCCCTTATACGTATAATCCCATATCTAAAGTTTTGAGAATCTATACATCACTGGAAGTTAAGCTAACTAAAACAAACAAAACAAATGATATAAATTCAATTTCAAGAACAAAATCTCTGGATTTAATAAACGGCTCATTTAGTGAGATTTACGAATCTGTGTTTTTAAATTATCAGACTAATCCGGTCAAATATACTCCACTTGAAGAACCTTCGCCAGGTAATATATTAATTATTAGCCATCCCGAATACACCGAATCTATGACAGATTATATTACATGGAAAATCGAAAAAGGATTCGAAGTAGAAATAATTGATGTTACAGAAATTGGAAATACTGCCACTGCAATAAGCGCTTATGTTGACAATTATTTTAATGATAACGGATTATCTTATTTATTGCTTGTAGGAGATGCTCAACACATCCCACCAATGATTGTAAACTCTAACGATTCGGATAATGCGTATGCTTATGTATTGGGCGATGATGGATATGCAGACTTTTTTGTTGGAAGATTTTCAGGCGAATCTCTTACTGATATAGAAACTCAAGTAGCACGAACCATTTATTACGAAAAAGACATGGACGAAACAAACTCTTGGCTCGAAAATGCTTTATCAAGTGCTTCTAACGAAGGAGGTGGCTCTACAGGACACGATGGTGGAGAATCAGACGAAGTACACATGAGCTATATTAACGACGACCTTGAAACTTATGGATATTCAGTAACTAATGTTAATCAAGACGGTGGTAACAATACAATGCTTAGTAATGCTGTAAACGAAGGTATTGGAATTGCAAATTATATCGGACATGGTAGCGACCAATCATGGGTCAATACTAACTTTACTAATTCAAATGTAAATGCTCTAACTAACCATAATAAGCTATTATTTGCCTTTAGTGTTGCTTGTGTAAATGGAAACTTTTCGGGACAAACCTGTTTTGCTGAAGCATGGCTAAGAGCTACAAATAATGAACAACCTACCGGTGCAGTAGGGTTTTTAGCATCAACCATAAATCAAGCATGGAACGAACCAATGACAGGACAAGACGAAATGGTTGATATTTTAATAGAATCATACAATCACAACATTAAAAGAACTTTTGCAGGAGTTGCATTAAATGGAATGTTCCTAATGATTCAAGAAGGAGGACAAGGACAAGCAACTGCTGATACTTGGACGGTTTTTGGAGACCCTGCTTTGATGCTTAGAACAAAAACTCCACAAGCAATGAATATTTCACATCTCGAAATCTTTAGCGTTGGCGAAACTCAGTTTAGTGTAAATTGTGATGTAGAAGGTGCACTTGTTGCAGTTAGCAAAATTGTTGATGAAAATGTTGAATTAATAGGTACTGCTTATGTTGATGAAGGTGTTGCTAATCTTAATCTTATTCCTTTCGAGACTCCGGGTACAATGAAAATAACTGTTACTGCATTTAATAAAATCACTTATCAGGAAGAAATTATGGTAATTGTGCCTGAAGGACCATATATAGTACTTGACTCTTTCGAAATTACTGACGAAGAAGAAAACAATAATCAGTTAGCTGATTTCGGCGAAAGCATTAATCTTAATTGTATAGCTAAAAATGTTGGAGTAGAAACAGCTAATAGTGTTAGCTGCACAATTAATACAAACGACCAACTAGTAGATATTACTCAGGATAACAATTTCTTTGGCGATATTGAAGCAGATAATTCTATTACACTATCCAATGCGTTTAGCTTCGATGTCGCAGAATTTGTTCCCGATCAACATAACGTGGTTTTTAATGCTGAGTTTCAAGATGGGAATTTAAATGTTTGGAATTCTACATTTTCGATAAAAATTAATGCACCTTCGCTGGAATTAAACTTTATTGGTATTGATGATAGCGAAAGTGGCAATAACAATGGAATGCTTGACCCCGGAGAAACAGCTAATTTAATAATAGAAATTGTAAACCAAGGACACGCCAATGCAAGCCAGGGGCAGATTAATATGGCAGTAGAACAAAATGCTACCGGTATTGCCACAGAGAACACACTAGATGGCTTATCCGTTAGCGAAAATCAACAGCTTACATTTACTATAGCTGTTGATGATATACTCCAAGCAGGAACATTGGTATTATGCAGCTTTAATGCTAATCTAGGAAATTATAGTGCCGATTTAGATATTTCTATTCCTGTAGGATTACAAATTGAAGATTGGGAATCAGCTAGCTTAGAATCATTTGCATGGACAAATGATACATCCTTGCCATGGACAATTGATACATCAGAATATTATGAAGGCGAAAATAGCTTAAAATCTGGAATTCCCTCATCAGCAGGGAACTCTTCATTAACCATTATCTTAGAAGTAGTAGCAGATGATGAAGTAAGTTTTATGAAAAAAGTTAGTTGCGAACAAATTTATTTTGATATGTATTTCGATTATTTAGGCTTTTATATAAACGATCAACTCCAAGATCAATGGGCAGGAGAAGTTGATTGGTCTGAAGAATCTTATGATGTGTCGCAGGGAAATCAGGAACTTAAATGGACTTATACTAAAGATGCATACTTTACAGAAGGGGCAGATTGTGCTTGGATAGATTATATAATACTACCCCCACATACTGTTGCAACCTCAATTAATAATCAAACAGTGGACCTTAATGAATTTAAAACTTCGGTTTATCCAAATCCTGCTACTGACATTGTTAATGTTTTAATCCAAACTCCTGAATCCGAAATGTTTAAAGCCGAAATATTTACTATTACAGGAATTAAAGTGAAAACCGTTTTTGAAAATCGAAATATAGAAAAAGGAAATAATATTATCAGTTTCAATATTTCTGATTTACCAAATACATATTATATTATTGTTCTAACAAGCGATTCTAAACAAATTACACATAAAGTTTCTGTAAATAAATAAACTGCATAATGAATAAAATATACTTTAGCTTAATCGTATTCCTTTTTTTAAGCAATTTTTCATTTGCTCAAAAAAAGGTGAGTCGTTCTACTTTTGAAGGACGACACCACATGTTAAGTAAAGATGAGCTTAATTCAAAACTCAATACTAAAGATTTTATTGAAACAAATGCTCCTAATGGTAACGTGCGGAATATTGCTGAATTTGAAAGGAATCAAGGTGTTATTGTAGCAAATCAAACATATCAAAATATTAATTATTTTGGTTTTCCTGATAGCATGATTGCTGAGATGAGCGAAGAAGCAAAAGTTTATATTCTTGTTGATGGAATAAACACAAACGATTTAGCTGATGAATTATCAGATTTAGATAATATAAATATGGATAATATTGTATTTATTGATGCTGCTTACGATTCACGCTGGACTAGAGACTTTAGCCCATGGTTTATTGCTTATAATAATCCCCCACAAGTAGGTATAGTTAATTTTCAGTACAACAGAGATCGACCTAATGATAATGATGTTCCAATTGCATTAGGCGAATTCTTCGATCTCGAAGTTTTTGGCATGAATGTAATTCATACCGGCGGAAATTATATGTGCGATGGTATGGGAAAAGCAGCCTCTACCGATTTGGTTTACGAAGAAAGTATTATTGAAGGAATTTCGGATGCGGCTGTAAATACACGCATGGAAGAATATCTGGGCATTACAGATTATCATGTTGTAGAAGACCCTATGGGAGAATATATTAAACATATAGATTGCTGGGGTAAGTTCTTAGATGTAGATAAAATTATAATAACTCAAGTACCTTCTAATCATCAACAATATGATGAATACGAAGCAGCAGCCGATTATTGGGCAAATCAAATAAGCTCCTACGGAAATAAATATCAAGTATTCAGAGTTTATACAGGCATTAGTAATGATGGCAATGGTGCTCCATATACAAATTCGCTAATATTAAACAATAAAGTATTGGTGCCAATCACAAATTATTCTGAATGGGAGCCATACAACAATGACGCTCTCGCTGTGTACGAACAAGCTATGCCCGGATACGAAATTATTGGCGTAATGGAAGTTAATTATGCTACATGGGAAAGTACCGATGCTTTGCATTGTCGCACTCACGAAGTACCTGATTTTGAAATGCTTCACATTAATCACATCCCAATTCTTGATACTGTTGATTATGCCGAACAATTTCAGATTTCTGCAAATATAACCTCATACGGAGGACATTCACTGATTGCAAATATGCCAAAATTGCATTACAGTGTTAATTCCGGAGAATATGTAGAATATCAAATGGAGAACTTGGAGGATAACATTTATGCAGCATGGATTACCGGTATTCAAGGAGGTGAAACAATAGAATATTATATCGAAGCCGAAGATAATTCAGGTCGAAACGAAAAACATCCTTTTATTGGTGAACCCGACCCACATAAATTTATTGTTGACGAAAACACAGGCGTTAAAACACACAAAAATTCGTATATTAAAGTGTTTCCCAATCCGGCAACAAACCACATAAGCCTAATTGTCAACAACTTACCCACAGGCGATTATGAATACGACATTTTTTCAATAGAAGGTAATATCCTTAAAAAAGGAATAATTAACTCAAGTGGTAATTGGCAAAGATTTATTATTTCAACTGATAAATTACCAAGTGGAATTTATATAATTAAACTTCACAACAATCGCATCACAAAATCATACCGATTTGTAATACAATAAAACAAGAATATTAAATTAATATTATTACCTGCTATTCTTATTGTTTTTACACCAACAGATTAACTATTCTTTCAATAATTTAACCCAATTTGTTATTCTGGTTTCAGTAAGTTCAGGTTCATTATCGTGGTCTAATGCAAGCCCATGAAAGAACCCATTCTCTTCTGCTGATGATTCAAAATAATCATATTCATCAACAGGCCATTTACCAATAATTTGGGCACCCAACGAAATCAGTGCATTATAAAGAATTTCAACATGATCGATAAAGTGATTAGGATATAATACAGCATTTCCAAGACCAAATATAGCAGCTTTTTTGCCTATAAGATTATAACCTTCGTCTTGTGCTTTCTTAAAAAATGGCA
>JAQVOJ010000035.1 GCA_028702675.1 Bacteroidales bacterium | reverse complement strand
ATAAGGAATTAGTGATTCTACCACTTCTCTTACTGCTTGAATGAATTCGTTTTGTGCCGGATTTTTTGACTCAACATAAGTCATAAAATCATCTACTTGTTTTTGATAATTACTCATAGTTTTCAATTTTAGGTGTTATTAATTATTTTTCCTTATAAAATTATTTTTCTATATTAAAAAATGCAAATAAAAAATGCTTCAAGATTAATGAAAAATGTTGCAAACAGATGAAAGTGAGCAAAATACGACTAAATGGTAAAAATATGTTGATGAGCATTAAGTGTGTAAAAATCTGTAAATCAAGACAATAAAAAAGATGATAAAAGTCATAAAAGGAGATAAAAACAGTAAAAAGCAGCCTAAAAGGTAAGTTAAAAGCAATAAAAAAGGCTGACGAAAGTCATAAAAAGCTTTAAGCTTGGTGGAAGATGATAAAACTTGTTGAAAAAATTAATAGTTTATTTACTACTTTAATCAAAGTTTATACTAATCTTTACAAAAAATTCATTAATTGTATGAAGATACATCTTATTGCAATAGGTGGAAGTGCTATGCACAATTTAGCAATAGCGTTAAAGAACAGAGGTTATTTTGTTAGTGGTTCCGATGACGAAATATTTGAGCCGTCGCGTAGCCGATTGCTTAAGCATAACCTGCTACCAGATAAAATTGGTTGGGATATTTCTCGCATTACAGATGATATTGATATTATTGTATTGGGAATGCATGCAAGAAAAGATAATCCTGAATTGATTGAAGCTCTAAGAAAGGGATTAAAAGTTTATTCGTATCCAGAATATCTGTATTATCAAACTAAGAATAAAAAAAGAGTAGTAATTAGTGGTAGTCATGGAAAAACTACTGTTACGAGTATGATTATGCATGTTTTGAAATATCATGGTTTAGATTTTGATTATTTGGTTGGAGCAAAGATTGAAGGTTTTGATACTATGGTAAAAGTGGGTAGCGAAGGTGAATTTGCAATAATTGAAGGAGATGAGTACTTGTCTTCACCCATCGACCGCCGGCCAAAGTTTCACTGGTATAAGCCTGATATTGCTGTTCTTACAGGTATTGCATGGGATCATATTAATGTGTTCCCTACTTTTGATGACTATCTTAGGCAATTTAGCATGTTTGTGGAATTAATTAATAAAGATGGTTGTTTAATTTGGTACGAAAAGGATAAAAATATTGCAGAGATTGTTGATAATAAACAAAATCTAAGAAATATTCCTTATAAAGCATTAAACTATAATATAAAAAAGAGTAGTAGTGAAATTGTTTATAAAGATAAAGTTTATGATGTTCCGGTTTTCGGAAAGCATAATATGCAAAATTTGAATTGTGCTAGGATAGTTTGCAAAGAACTAGGTATTGGTTCATTTGATTTTTTCAATGCAATTATGAGTTTTAAAGGTGCTGCTAAACGAATGCAATTGATTAAAGAAACAGTCAATTTTAGTATGTTTATTGATTTCGCTCATGCTCCGTCTAAACTCAAAGCTACAGTAGATGCCATGAAAGAGAAATATCCAGATCGAACACTTATAGCATGTATCGAATTGCATACCTTTAGTAGTTTAAACGCCCGTTTTTTATCAGAGTATTATATGAGTATGGCAAATGCAGATAGTTCTGTTGTTTACTATAATCCAAAAGTAATTGAGCATAAACAATTAGCCCAAATAACTCCTGAGATGATAAAAAGTGCATTTGGAAACAATCCTTTGGTTTTTACCGATACTGACGAATTTCAAAGATACTTAAAATCAGTTGGTTGGCAAAATAAAGTATTATTAATGATGAGTTCGGGAAATTTTAACGGTATAGATTTTGAGTTACTTGGAGATGAAATAATTAAAAATATTTAAAAATGAAGATACCCTCAATTATTATATGTGTAATAAGTTTTATGTTATTTTTTACATCATGTCAGATTCAGGATTTAGTTATTGGTAATCCTAATAGTTTGAAGATTAACGAGCTTAATAAAAAGAATATTGGTTTAACATTAGAATTGCCAGTTGAGAATCCTAATAATTTTAGTTTTATTGTAAGAGGAGTTGATATGGATTTGTATATAAATAATGTAAAGTTGGGAACCATTAAAAAGCTGGATAGAGTTAGAATAAAAGCAAAATCGAGAGAAAGCTACCCAATTAATTTTGATGTAAAGCCTTCAGATTTATTAGGTGGTGCATGGAGTGTTTTAAGGGATTTAAGTGGTGGAAGTGTTGAGTTAAAGCTTGACGGAGATGTTAAAGTAAGTAAGTTTTTAGTGGCAAAAAGAATAAAATTAGATGAAAAACAAGTGGTTGAAATATTTTAATTATGCTTTATATTTGTCATTATAATAATATATACTGAAATGAAAACAAAATATCTTTTAATTTTTACAATGTTTATTTTCTACTGTTTATTATTGAACGGACAAGACATAACACCTGTTGATGTTGCTTATTTTGATAAAATTGCCAATTCAACCGAGTTAGAATTAATTCAAACACCGAAACTTGAAAATTACGTAGAAAATTGGGTTGGATTGAATAAAAAACGTAGAGGTTTTTATGGGTATAGAGTAAAGATTTTTTCTGAACTAGGCACTCATGCTCGAAATAATGCTAATAATGTACGATTGGAGTGTAAAAAGGAACATCCTGAAGTTTCTGTGTATGTCGTTTATAATGATCCAAATTTTGAGGTTCATGTAGGAGACTTTAGGAGTAAATTCGAAGCTATGGCATTGCTTAGCGAGCTTAAACCTACATACAGTGAGGCTTTTGTCGTTTATGGTATAATTGAGTTTCCCGAACTCCCCGAAGTTTTAAAGCCTCATAAAGCAATAGAGCTTCCTGAACTTCCTGAAATAAAAGAATAGATATGTTAGATGTAAGTATATTAGAGCAAAAAGCAAAAGAAATACGGATAGATGTTATTAAAAGTTTAAAAGAAGCCGGTTCTGGTCATTTAGGAGCTTCTTTAGGTTTAGCAGATATTTTTACAGTTTTATATTTTTACGAATTACATCATAAAGCCGGTGTATCGGATTGGCATGCACGCGACCGTTTGATATTAAGTATTGGACATGCTGCCCCTGTATTATATGTTAGTTTGGCACATTCGGGATATTTTCATCCTGATGAGCTTAAAACTTTACGTAAACTTGGTTCCAGATTACAAGGGCATCCTGCTTTGTGTTATAAGTTGCCTGGAGTAGAAACAACTAGTGGGTCTTTAGGTCATGGATTATCTATTGCTGTTGGAATGGCTATTAGTATGATAATTGATAAAACCTCACACAAAGTTTATTGCATTTTAGGTGATGGCGAGTTGCAAGAAGGTTCGGTATGGGAAGCAGCTATGAGCGCAGCGCATTATAAGCTTGATAATTTAGTTGCAATTGTAGATAGAAATGAAGTTCAGATCGATGGTAATACTAGTGAAGTAATGGATATTGAAAATCTTGAAGAAAAATGGTTAGGATTTGGGTGGGATGTGCTTGAATGTAATGGAAATGATATTGCCGATATTATTAAAAGTTTTAATATAGCAAGAGAAAAAACAAAGCCGGTGGTAATAATTGCGCATACAAAAATGGGAAAAGGTGTCCCCGAAATTGAAGGTAATTATAAATGGCATGGTAAAGTTCCCAATTCTAAGCAAGCCGAAAAATTTATTGATGCAATAATTAACACTTAATTTATAGCATTTGTCTAAAAAACACAACAACTGATATAATCGTAAAAGTAGTGATTGGAGTGTAATGTTTTTTTTGTACATTTGATTAAATACAAAACACAATATTATGAAAAGCGATTATATCTGCCCCAAGTGTAACGGACATCTACGAGTTAGGAACAGTATTATATTTCTTACTAAAGATAAAAAAGGACACTCTGCTTTGGTTTTATTAAGCCCCGAAGTTGGCGATTATAGTTTTCACATGCATAAATCGGTAGAAATTGCTGATGGTGAGCATACAAATTTTATTTGCCCGATTTGTTACGAAAACCTTAATACCGACGATTTAAATCAGAACCTTGCAAAGGTTTTGCGTATTGACGAAAATGGTAAGAAGAGTGAAATTATTTTCTCTCAGATAAAAGGCGAAAAATGTACTTTTATTGTTTGTGATGGAAATCTTGAAGCTTTTGGAGATCATACCAATAATTATTTAGACCATTTTGGAGTAAAATAATAATTTTCGATTAATAAGAGGAGTCTCAGTCCAAGAGTTCATCTGCTTTATCAATCAATACTTTACTTGCTGAATATAAATCGCTTGTGTTTAAGTTTAGTTTATAAACCATTTCTTGGGGTTTTTTGCTTAGAGAGTTAATATATGCCTTATCGTAATATCTTAATACTATTTCTGCAAACTGATTAAAATCATTCGATTCTAATGCGTTAATAGCATCGATTACGTTATTGTTGCCTAATCTTTTTTTTATTCTAAGCAAACTGTCTTTTAGAACTTCTTTATCAACCTTAGCATAATCCTCTAACAGGTAGTTTATTCGGTAGTCAAGTTCAGTTTCTACGAATAATACCAGAGATTTTTTCATTTGTAAATATAGTTCATCAGGAATGAAATTTCTTCCAATATTTTTACTTTCATCTTCGAGCCATAATCGTTTTTCGGGGTTAATCTGGAGGAAATCTTCGATTAAGTTATTTTCGAATTGCTCGTTATAATTTTGAACGGGCATCCCGATTATCCCAAAAGCAGAACCTTTATGATGAGCTTTTTTTTCTAAATCTATAACCTGTTCTCCCAATTCCTTAAGCTTGTATAGGATTCGGGTTTTTCCGGTACCCGTTTTACCTCCTAAGATTATTATTTTATAATCTCTTGATAGAATATTTTTACCATATTGGCGATATGCTTTGTAACCACCTATTAACCTAAGAGTTTTTATACCTGCTGTGTTAAGCAACCACATAATGCTTTCACTTCGCATCCCGCCACGCCAGCAATAAACAATTATGTTCTGGTTTTCGGTTTTTAAACGATTTATATTACGTACTATCTCCGACATTTTTGGGCCTACAATATCAAGACCTCTAAGAATTGCAGGATATTTTCCTTCATGTTTATAGAGTGTTCCTACTTCAGCTCTTTCTTCGTTGCTAAATAGAGGAATATTGTATGCTCCTGGTATGTGTCCGAGTATATATTCATTAGGAGTACGAACATCTATTACTATATTAGAATTACGTATTTCTAAAAATTCAGTTACATTTATTAAATCCGACATAATTACAAACTTAATAAATTAAAAAAAGACAGGCTTATTTTTACCTGTCTTTTATCTTTTTATGCCATTTCGGCAAAATATTTATAAAATAAAGGAATAGTCTCAATTCCTGTCAAGAAATTTTTAACAGGATAGTTTTCGTTTGGAGAATGAATCGCATCAGATTCTAGTCCAAACCCAAGTAGTAGAGATTTTATTCCCAATACTTGTTCGAAAGTTGAAATAATCGGAATACTTCCACCGCTACGGAAAGGTACTGGTCTTTTACCGAAAACATCAGTAAGAGCTTTATCGGCAGCTTGATATGCAGGAGTATCGATCGGGCATACGTATCCTTGTCCGCCGTGAAGTATTTTTACATTTATTTTTACATAATCAGGAGCTATTTTTTTCAAATGCTCTGCAAACAATTGTCCTATTTTTTCGTGGTCTTGGTTTGGTACTAACCTTGATGATATTTTAGCATACGCTTTTGATGGTAGCACTGTTTTTGCACCTTCGCCGGTGTATCCTCCCCAAATTCCGCAAACATCTAACGATGGTCTAATTCCGGTACGTTCGGTAGTAGTATAGCCTTTTTCTCCTTTAAGTTCTTTTACATCAATAGCTTGTTTGTATTCTTCTACATCGAAAGGTGCTTTGCCAAGCAACTCTCTTTCTTCTGATGACACTTCAAGTACATCGTCGTAGAATCCGGGTATTGTAATTTTACCGTCAGCGTCTTGCAGTTGCGAAATTAGATCGGATAAAACATTAATAGGATTAGCTACAGCTCCGCCAAACAAACCTGAATGTAAGTCGCGGTTTGGGCCCGTAACTTCAACTTCGAGGTATGTTAAGCCTCTTAAGCCTGTTGTAATTGTAGGAATATCATCGGCAATCATACCGGTATCTGAGACTAAAATAATATCTGCTTTAAGCATATCTTTATTTATGGCACACCATTTTGTAAGGCTTGGAGACCCAATTTCTTCTTCACCTTCGATCATGAATTTTACATTGCAGGGAAGAGTATTTGTACGCATCATAAGTTCAAAAGCTTTTGCATGCATAAACCCTTGTCCTTTATCGTCGTCGGCACCACGAGCCCAAATTTTACCGTCTTTAATTACAGGCTTAAAAGGTTCGGTATTCCACAATTCGAGTGGGTCAACCGGCATAACATCGTAATGAGCATAAACCAATACGGTTGGTTTTGCAGGGTCTATAATTTTTTCGCCATACACAACAGGATTTCCTTCGGTAGGCATTACTTCCGCTTTATCGGCACCGGCATCTAGAATAATTTTTTTCCAGTGTTCGGCACATTTTATCATATCCGCTTTGTGTTCTGATAGAGAACTTATTGAAGGAATTCTGATTAATTCAAAAAGCTCTTCTAAAAATCTGTCTTTGTTCGTGTTTACGTAATCTTTAATGTAAGTCATAATTTTAATTTATTTTGTTATTAATTTAATATGTATCAACGTAAGCCGATGAAAAATAAAAATGTAATTGAATTCCAACCACTTGATATTGTTTGTTAAAACTTCCATAAATTGAAGTACCAATCCCTAAATCGTAAAAGTACTTAAAACTTAGTTGAATTTCGGTATGAGCTCCAATAGTATGAAAGTATCTATAAAATTCTGCCCCATATTCGTTTCTATAGTCGAATATGCTTCCGAAAGCCCAAGAGGGACCGATAAAAAAGCCAAAGTTTAGCCAACGATTCTCGAAGCGTAAACCTGCTCCAGGATGTATGTCGTTGTACCATTCCATAGGTCTTTTCAGAAAAAACTCTTTTCCGCTGTAATGATATCCTAAGTTAAAATATACTGTTCTATATCGGTGATAATAAGCTAAAGACATGTTTGTTTGTTGCATTCTGAGGTTTGTGCTATAACCTCTACCTATGCCGAATAAAAACCAATTACTGCCGGTTTTATATACTTTGTCGCCATATTTAATATTTGGGAACATTTTGTCCCATTTACTGGGTGTGGCAGTGGGTCTTGAAGGTCGTGGTTGAACTTGTGAAAATACATTAATACTTAAAACTGTTATAAGTATTAATATGTTAAGTTTAGTTATTTTCATCGAAAAGATTAAAGATAGTAAATTAACGGAATTCTTATTAAATAATTTTGTACGACTTCTTATTTTTTAATTTCATTTATTAATATCCAGATTTTTGGCTGCCCATTCAAGTTGGGCATACCATTCGTTACCATATTTTCTTATAAGTGCTTCTTTAGCAAATTGATAAACTGGAATTCCTAGTTTTTTACCTTTTATAAGTGCGTTTTTACAAATATCCCAACTGTGATAATTAATTGCATCAAATGAGTTATAGCTGGTAATTCTGATGGGGTATAAATGGCACGAAATTGGTTTTCTGACATTTATTTCATCGTTTTCCCATGCTTCTTCAATAGCACATTTTGCATTTCCATTCTTATCAATGATTGTAAATACGCAAGCTCCACTATTTGCTAAAATTGAAGTTACTAAGTCGCCTTCTTCATCAATAAAAGATATACCTTGTTTTTTAATTACTTTTTGTGCTTCGGGGCTCAGTCTATCGATAATTTTAGGGGTAATTTTTTGTAACTGCTTTTCTTCTTCTTTACTTATCGGAGCTCCAGAGTCGCCTTCTATACAGCATATTCCTTTGCAGGTTTTTATGTCGCAAGCAAAATTTACTTCAATAATATCTAAACTTATTATTGTATTTCCTATTTCTATCATTGTTACTTTTTCCAATTTTGTAAGTATAATTTATTTGAGTTCTACAACTGTAATGCCTGCACCACCAAACCTGATATCTTCGTCTTTGCATGCCAAGACTTCGGCTTGATTATTAAGAAAATGCCTTATATATTGTCTTAAAATTCCATTGCCTTTTCCGTGAAGTATTTTCAGTTCTTTTACGTTTAATACTACAGCTCTGTCGAATAGTTCGGTAACTGCTTCCAGGGCTTCTTCGGCATTATAGCCTCTTATGTCGATATATGGTTTAAATTCTCGCAGACTTTCATTAAAAATAAAACCGCTTTTGTTGTTATTACTTGAATGCTTTTTGTAAGAGGAATATTCATCTTGATTAACTTTCTCAAGTTTTGACTTTTCTATACTCATATATATTTGCCCAAAGCAAACTACTGCATTTGTTTCACCTAAATCAGTTACTTCGCCCATACTTTCTTGACCTTTTATTTTAACTTTACTTCCAATATGTATCTCAGATGGGTCGATATTTACTTTTTCGGGCTTAGGTGGGTTTTCACCTCGCTTTATTAAGCGTTTATTAGTAATTTGATTTTCAAAATTTATTTCATTGTCTAAATTACCTTTTGATGTTTTTTCTTTAAGTTTATTATCAGTTTTTGTAGCAAAGTTTTGTATATCTTTTCTAAGTTGTTTTGTTATCTCTTTGTCAGCATTTGCTTCTTTAATTTCACGAATTGTATTCTCAATTTTTTTATTGATTTCTTTTATCAAGTCTTCGCTTTCGGTTTTTGTTTGTTGTAAGATTTTTTTTTCTTTTTCTTTTATGCTTTTTAATTTATCGGTATATAGTTGAGTTATTTTATCAAGGTCTTTTTCTTGTTTTTTGATTGTAAGTCTTTTTTGTTCATAATATCTTTTATCGCGTAAAACTTTACGTAAGTGTTTGTCAAAATCCGTATGATTGTTTCCTGCTTTTTGGCGGGCTAGTTCTATTACATGATTTGGTAATCCTGTTCTGTGTGCAATTTCGATGGCATAAGAACTTCCTGGTAGTCCTATCTCTAGTTGATACAAAGGCATCATTTCTTTATTATCGATAAGCATAGCAGCATTTTCTACACCTGATGTGTTGGCGGCAAAAAGTTTTAAATTTGTATAATGTGTAGTAACAACTCCTTTGCATTGAGTTTCTACAAGTGAATTTAGAATACTTTCGGCAATAGCTCCCCCAATTTCGGGGTCGGTGCCTGAACCAAATTCGTCAATTAAGATTAGAGTGTTGGCATTAGAGTTATTTAAAAAATATTTCATGTTTAAAAGATGCGAACTGTATGTGCTTAAATCATTTTCGATTGACTGTTGGTCGCCAAGTTCAATAAAGAAATTGTTGAAAATACCTATTTCGCTTGTGCCTCCTACTGGAACAAGCATTCCGCATTGGGTCATGTATTGAATTAATACAATTGTTTTTAATGCAACACTTTTGCCGCCTGCATTTGGTCCTGATATTACAATTATGCGGTTTTGGTTGTTTACATTTATGCTAATTGGAATTACTTCTTTGTTTGTATTTTTATAATTATATTCTAGTAATGGGTGCCTACCTCTTACGATATTAAAAACTGATTCGTTGTTTAAACCAGGTTTAATAGCGTTAATTTCAATCGCAAACAAAGCTTTAGCTCTAAGAAAATCGAGCTTGGCAATAATTTTTTCAGCATTATCAATTTCTGAGCTGTATGGGCGAAGGTCGTTTGTAAGTTCAAAAAGTATTTTTTCTATTTCGCGTTGTTCTGCTAATTCTAAAGACCTTATCTCGTTATTTTGAATTAAAACTTCATCCGGTTCAATATAACTGGTTTTTCCTGTTGCTGATTCGTCGTGTATTATTCCCTTAATTTTTCGTTTATGAGTACTGTCGATAGGTAACACAACTCTCCCGTTTACAATAGTTGCCGATAGGTCGTTGCTTAACCATCCTTTGCTTTTGATCTGCGTAAGTAAATTTTGAAGCTTACCTGATACTTCTCGTTTCGATTGTAGTAAATCTTTGCGGATATTATTAAGGGTAGGGGAGGCCGAGTCTTTAATATTACCGTTTTTAGATATTATTTGATCGATGCGGGTTATTACAAATTGAGGGAAATTTACTTTTTGAGCTAAGTCTGTTAATTCAGGATATTCGTTTATGTTTAATTTTTTTATAAAGTTGAGTTGTGTTTTAAGTTTTGATAAAACATCTCTAATAGAGATAATACTTTCGAGATCAAGTGTTTTATTTTCAATTTCAAGATGTTTAATTGTTTTGCTTATAGGGTTGTAGCTGGCTGCCGGATATTCACTTTTCAACATGCACAGACTTTTCATTTCTGCTGTTATTTGCAGCTCCTTATTTATTAGTCTAATGTTGTAAAGGGCAATCACATTATCAACCAACAATTTTCCTGTTTCGCCTTTGCATCTAGATTTAATTAAATCTTTTATTTTTTTAATGCCAATAAGTTCTTCAAAATGTAAAGGATAAATCAAAGCTTATAATAATTATATTTGTATTAATAATTCATGCAAAATTACAAAACTTAAACTTACAGTTATGAAAAATTATCAAAATCGAATAGTTCAAAGTTTTTTTGTATTATTTTTTTTAACAATTGAGATGTCTGTTTTTTCGCAAGTTGATGATGATAATTTGCAGAACAAAACTCAGAACATGAATATTGAATATGAATCGGAAGCAAGTTACCCGGGTGGGTTATCAAATTTTATTGCTGATGTCTGGAGCTTGATGGAGTATTCGCAGGAAGCTATTGATGCCAAAATTGATACTCAAATAATGATTAGCTTTGATGTTTTGCCCGATAGTAGTATTTCTGGAATTGAGATACTTACTCCGGTTGGTATGGGCGTTGATGAAGAACTTGAAAGAGTACTTAAAACAATGAAGTTTATTCCTGCTGTTGCCGAAGGTAATCAAGTAAAAATGAATGTGATTCACTCAATCCCTTTAAGGACTGGTCCGAAATCAAAATTAAAAAAACAGTAATTATTTTATAAAACTATCCTCAGAAATTTTCATTTTAATACAATTATATTTCGGTATTAAATTATCAGAAGGTTCAAAATCGAAAATGCCAAATATAGCAGAACCACTACCGGACATTGATGCGAAAAAAGCTCCTTTTTTGTACAAATTATTTTTTATGTCTTTAAGCTGTTCGTATTTTGCGAATGCGTACTCTTCAAATTGATTTTTTATTGTGTTCTTATAGTGTTTAAAATCTGATGAATACACATCTTTTAAGCAATAATTAGGTTTTTGAGGCTTAATATTTTGGTAAGCTTCGGTAGTTGAAATAAAAATATTAGGTATTACGATTACAAGATATTTACCATAAAATTTATTTTCGATTGGTTTAAGTTGCTCCCCAATTCCTTCGGCATATGTAGGCACATTGTCGATAAAAAAAGGACAATCGGCTCCAAGCTTTATAGCTAATTGTTTTAGTTCTTTATTGTTTAGATTTAATTTTGCAATTTCATTAATTCCTTTAAGTGTAAAAGCTGCATCAGAAGAGCCTCCTCCAAGTCCACTGCCGATAGGGATTTGTTTGTGTAAGTATATACTGAATACGGGAATCGAAAAATATTTTTTCATTAACCTGTATGCTTTTACACATAAGTTGTCTTCGGTATTAGATTCTATTTCAATACCAGTATATTTGAAGCTTATATCATTGTTATTTGAGGGAATAATTTCAATTATATCGTAAAAGGGAATGGGCATAAACACTGATTGAATAAGATGATACCCATCGTCTCTTTTGCTTGTAATATTAAGCCCTATGTTTATTTTAGCATTTGCGAAAAGTAGCATATTATTATCGATAGATATTTTTCAAAAATAATAATAATGCTTTGGAAAACTACTTTTTAAAAATAAAATATACTGCTAAAATAAGAAATATAAATCCTATGAGGTGATTTATCCTAAATGTTTCGGTTTTAAAAAACACCAATGTAAAAACCGTAAAAACTGTTAGGGTTATCACTTCTTGAATTACTTTTAGTTGCCAAAGGTTAAATGGTCCTCCGTTTTCATTAAAACCAATTCTATTTGCAGGAACCTGAAAAATATATTCAAAAAAGGCAATGCCCCAGCTTATAATGATTATAAGAAATAGTCCAAGATTATTGAGCCAATCAATATCTTTAAATTTTAAATGTCCGTACCACGCAAACACCATGAATGTATTTGATAATATCAATAACAATATAGTAATGAGCCCCTTATGCATGCTATGCCAAAATAAAAATAAATGTAATTTGAATTCTTTAATCAAAAAAAGCTGACGAAATTAATGATAATTTTAATAACTACTAAGCATGTTATCTAAAAATTTCAAGTCTGTTTGCGTCAAGTCTTAAGAATATAAAAAGGAAAATAGTAAAAGCCCATAGTGAAGAGCCTCCGTAGCTAAAGAAAGGTAGAGGAATCCCAATAACAGGCATTATACCAATTGTCATTCCGATATTAATAATAACATGGAAAAAGAACACTACAGCTAAGGAATAACCATATACACGTGAAAAGACTGATCTTTGTCGTTCTGCCAGCCAAATAATACGTAATATTAGGACTAAAAAGGTAAGTAGTACAAGAAATGCCCCAACGAATCCCCATTCTTCGCCAATTGTACAAAATATGAAATCGGTATCTTGTTCGGGTACAAAATTATATTTAGTTTGAGTGCCATTTAAAAAGCCCTTTCCTCCAAAGCCTCCCGAACCAATAGCTATTTTTGATTGATTAACATTATATCCAGTTCCTAGCGGATCTGTTTCTATTCCTAGTACTTCTGAAATGCGGTGTTGTTGATGTTCTTTTAAAATATTATTATAAAAATAATTTACCAACATTACATATAATACTGCTAATATCATTATAGAAGCAAATATTCTCAATGTTTTATTTCTTTTGAATATTGCAATTACGAAACCTGTGAACCCATAAGTTAGTGCAGCAAAAAATACGATATAATTTATATTAATTGAATAATCGCTAAAATATAAGATACCATAGCTTAATAGTCCGATAATTACTGCAGCAGCTATAGCGTAAGCTGTTTGCTTAAACTTGTATGTGTTTATGCGATATATTATGATAGTAAGTATGACAATAATAATAATTAACACGGTTTGTGAAATAATGAGGCTTAGGATAAAAAGAAAAATTAGAGTAGAAAAAAATAATAGCCAAATTCCGTTCAATCCTTCACGATAAAACATAATAATAAGAGATGAATATACTAAAGCTGAACCGACATCGGGTTGCAGCATGATTAATATTACAGGGATTGAAATAATTACAAAACACAAAATAAAGTCTTTAGTGTTTTTAAAGCTAAAACTATCCCTACTTATGTATTGAGCTAGAGCCAGAGCAGTAGCCATTTTTGCAAATTCTGCAGGTTGTAGTCTTATGTTTCCGATTTGGAACCACGATTGAGCACCATGCGATACAATTCCGGTAATTAGAACACCTATCAGAGAAGCCATTGACAATCCGTAAATTATATAAGAAAATGCAGAATAGAATTTGCTATCAATAATTAATAGTACCGAGGCAATAAATACTGCTGCACTAATCCATATTAATTGTTTACCGTAACGCATACTAATATCAAATATACTTTGATGATTTTCGTCGTAAACCGCTGCATATATATTTATCCATCCTGCAATAATCAGAATAAGATAAATAATTATACTTATCCAGTCAATATTTCTAATTATACTACCTCTGTGTGCTCTCATTCTCGATTAAATTAGCATCTAAAATTCTTTTTTCGCTCCATTTATTAGTTACGGTATCTGTTAAGTATTTTTCAATCATAACACTAGCGATTGGTGCTGCCCATACGCCTCCAAAACCAGCATTTTCGACATACACAGCTATTGCGATTTTAGGGTTTTCTTTTGGAGCAAATGCAATAAAAATAGAATGGTCTTCGCCATGTGGATTTTGTGCAGTACCAGTTTTCCCACAAATATCTAATCCTTTTACTCTTGCTAATCCGCCTGTTCCAAAATCTTCGTTTACTGCTGCATACATTCCCTCTACGAGAGGCTCAAAACAATCTTTCTCGAATGGAGTAATAATTTTTTGTCGGTATTTTGCTTCTACTAATTTGTCATCAATTTTTTTAACTAAGTGTGGCATGTAGTAGAATCCTCTATTTGCTATTATAGCTGTAAAGTTTGCCATTTGTAAGGGGGTAACCAAAACTTCGCCCTGCCCAATGCTTAATGAATAAATTGTACTATAAGCCCATCGATGTTTCCCGTATATCTTGTCGTAGTAATCGGGACCAGGAATAAACCCTGTATAAACAGAAGGAATACCAATTTCAAATTTCTGTTCAAACCCTAAACTTACTATGTTTTTTTTCCATATTTCAAGACCTATTCGGCTATCTCTGAAAATGCTTGTTTCTTTACCTTGCTGTATTATTCGCTTCCCTACAACATAGAAATATGGGTTGCAGCTATATTGTATTGCTCTCATTAGATTTGAGTTTGGAGGATGTCCATGGCAACCTACCAGATTTTTGTCACAAGGCAGCGATGTATATTCAGAAATAACTTGTTCTTGCAATCCAATAAGAGCCATTGCCATTTTAAAGATTGAGCCTGGCGGATAAGCTGCTGTTACAGCTCTATTGTAAAGAGGCAAATCTTTATGATTAAGTAAACTGTCGTAATTATAACCACGTTGTCTGCCTACCATAAGGTTAGGGTCGTATGTAGGTGAAGAAACCATAGCTAATATTTCGCCACTTGATGGTTCAATAGCTACAATACTCCCTATTTTATTACGCATCAATATTTCGCCATATTCTTGTAAATTGGCGTCAATCGAAAGTTCAAGGTTTTTGCCTGGTATTGCAAGTGTGTCATATTCTCCATTCATATAACTACCTTGTATCCTATTATGAACATCGACCAAATATATTTTTACTCCTTTTTCTCCTCTCAGATATTTCTCAAAAGTAAGTTCTATACCACTTTTGCCGGCATAATCACCAATAGTGTAATACTTATCATTATTTATCATTTCAGTATTTACTTCACCTACATCTCCAACAATATGTGCAGCAATAGCTATTGGGTATTCACGTAAGCTACGGGCTTGTACATAAAATCCGTGATATTTATATAGATGTTCTTGAAAATACGCATATTGTTCTTTCGACATTTGTTTATAAAACTCTGATGGGCGATAATAGGAGTATTGTTTAGCTTTTTGTAACCGTTCTAAAAAATCGTTTTTATCAATTTGCATATCCTTTAAAAAGCTAGTAGTATCAAAGCTAGACATTTGTCGAGGTATAATCATTAAATCGTAGGCTATTTGATTGCAAACCAAAAGTTTCCCGTTTCTGTCGTACATTAAACCTCTAGGGGGATATTGTATTATTCTGCGTTGTGAGTTATTATCTGCATATATCTTATAGGTTGGATCAAATATCTGGAGTTGAATAAGTCTTAATACAATAAGTACAAACACTGCTATAATGATTGCAATTATTAAATATTTTCTCCTGTTATAAATATCCATTACAGAATTTACATAGCTTTACAATTTTAACATTAAAATCAGAGATTACCAAAGTCTATTTTCTATAAATTAGAAATTGGCTTAATACAATAATAAATAATGTAGCAAAGCTGCTAAGTAATACTTTTAAAAATGTAAAAAAGAATAATGAAGAATTGAAAGCTTCTAAATAAAGTAGAACTGTGTGATGAGCAAGAATCAGGACAAAAGCATAACGAATAAACCAGCCTATTCCTAGAATTGACAAACGTGCTTCCATTCCTGTTTCGTAACCATCAATAGGAGCTAAAAATCTCAATATTGTAGGTCTTAAGAATGCCATAAAAACACTTGCAGAGGCGTGCATGCCGGGTGTATTTGTAAACATATCAATACTAATACCTATAAAAAAAGCCATAATCATTCCTAAAGATTTTGATGTTTGAATAGGCAGAAGCAAAATGAACAGAACATAAAAATAAATATTAACGTAACCGGAAAAATAAATACGGTCGAATATCAAAACTTGCATTAATATGCATATTGCGAATAAAAGACCATATTTCATAATATTTTTAATCATTTAAAGATGCTTCTAGGGTCTTAATTTCATCTTTATCCTTATTTCCAATTACGTACACATGTCTTAATTTGGCAAAATTGGTAAATAGTTTAATTTTCAAATTGTAGAAGGAGGTTGATTTATCAATTTCAATCTTATCAACTATTCCTACAGGTAAATCTGATGGAAATATTGCAGAATAACCGCTTGTGAAAATACTGTCCCCTTTTTGAACCTCAACATATCCGGGTATGTCGGAAACAAAAGCATATCTATGGTCGGGTCCTTGCCAACTAAGAGAGCCAAAATATTTGCTATGAGCTAATTTTACACTGAGTAAAAAGTCTGTATTAATTATTGGTATTGCAACGGCGTAGTTTTCTGATGTTCTGAAAATAATACCAGCTACCCCTTCCGGTCCCATTAAAGCCATTTCGTTTTTTACACCATCAGTAGTTCCAACATCAATTGTAATATAATTTTTAATTTTATTGATGCTTATATTCGTGATTTTTGCGGGTACATACCAAAATGGCGAATAATTACTAAAATAATTAAAATCGTGTTGATATGCCCTACGTTGTTGAAGTTCATTATTGAGCAATGCGTTTTCTTCTCTTAGGCTTTGATTTTCTTCTCTAAGACTTACATAATCAAATACTCCTTGCCATTTATCATTGATTTTACCGGTAATTTTATTTCCCGAATTAATGAATATTGACCTATGATAATCATTAAATCCAAAAATAAGAACAATACAAAGAATTTGGAGTAATACAAAAACAAATGCTGCATTATATTTTATAATAAACTGTATTAAACTCCTCATTTTATGATCTTATACCTACAAAGATTTATTGTTTTAAAAAAATACTATGTTGTATTATCATTTAAATAAAACTATCTAAGCAGAAATTGAAAATTCTCAACATTTTTAAGAGCAATTCCTGTCCCTCTAGCTACTGCATGCAATGGTTCTTCGGCTACATAAGTAGGGATGTTTGTTTTGTCAGTGATACGTTTATCGAGTCCTCTAAGTAAAGCACCTCCTCCAGCTAGATATATACCTCTATTATAAATGTCGGCATAGAGTTCGGGAGGAGTTTGTTCTAATACAGCCATTATTGCAGTTTCCACTTTAGAAATAGATTTATCAAGGCTATGAGCAATTTCTTGATACGATACAGGTATTTCTAGTGGTAGAGCTGTCATTTGGTGTGGTCCTCTTACGATATAATCAGGAGGTGGGTTGTCTAAGTCAGGTATTGCAGCACCAACATTAATTTTAATTAGTTCGGCTGTTCGTTCACCAATACGAATATTATGTTGATGTCTCATATATTCTTGTATATCGTCGGTAAAGTCGTCTCCGGCAATACGAATAGATCGGTTACAAACTATACCTCCCAGTGAAATAACAGCTATTTCGGTAGTACCACCACCAATATCTACTACCATTGATCCATCGGGAGCTTCTACATCCATCCCAATACCTATTGCAGCCGCCATTGGTTCGTATATCATATATACTTCTCTGCCTCCTGCATGTTCTGAAGAATCTCGAACAGCTCTAAGTTCTACTTCGGTACTACCCGAGGGTATGCAAACAACCATTTTAAGAGATGGGTTAAACCATGATTTCTTTTTATTAATCATTTTTATCATTCCACGAATCATAAGTTCGGCAGCGTTGAAATCGGCGATAACTCCATCGCGTAAAGGGCGAACTGTACGAATACCTTCGTGTGTTTTTCCGTGCATTTGTCTGGCTTTCTCGCCAATTGCAATTAGTTTGCCAGATCGTTCATCAATTGCAACAATCGATGGTTCATCTACAACAATTTTATCGTTGTGGATAATTATAGTATTGGCTGTTCCTATGTCAATAGCTATTTCCTGTTGTAAAAAGGAAAACATTCTCATATCCTCAAGTTATTAAATATGCCTGTTTATAAAATCTTAACTTAAATTAGCAAAACCTACTAATTCAAAGACTACAAAGTTAAAAATCTTATTTAGAAGTATGTAAAGATATAAACAAATAAATAATAATGTAATCAAAAAAATATACGAGTTCGATATTAATGCTTTATTTCTGCTTATAATTTAAGGGTAACATTAACGCTACGGGTATTGCAAGCAGCGATAAATAAGCGCATAGTTTAAAACTAATGTCAATAGTAAAATTATCGGCAACAATACCTATTAATAGAGCCATTAAAGAACTTACACCAAAACTGATTGTCATGTAGATACTATTTAATAACGATGGGCGTGTTGTGTTTGTGTCTTGAACCATCGCTAATATTACCGGGCCAGGGGCAAATATACATATTCCTAATAATATTAATAGTAGAATTTGCCACACAGCTGTTGAGTTGATAAATAAAAACATTAGTATAGGGCATAGTAAAGATGTAATAATAAGAGTTTTTTTTCTGCCAATAATATCTGATAGGAATCCGGCAATTACGACACCTGTTGCACCTGCTAATTGAAGTACTGATAATGAAATGCCTGCAAACCATAATGAATACCCATGTTTTACCAAATAAACGGGTAAATATAGACTAAGTGATAGTTTTATCCCGGCCTGAAACAAAATAAAACCTCCGATTCCGGCAAGTAAGTAGATGTACCTTTTCAAAAAGATTAGTGCTTTCTCATCTAAAGATTTAGCATCGGGTTTAGTTTCCTTTTTTATATCATTTAGCTTAAAATACAAAAACAAACTAGCAATAATACCCAGAGGCATAATACGCCAACTTCCTTCTAATCCCCACCAAGATATTGCTGCAGTAATAATTACAGGACCTACTGATCTTGAGAATTCACCACCGAGCATATAAAAACTCATACCTGAGCCGGTTCTATGTTGAGCGTATTTTTTTATTAAAACAGGTGAGGGAATATGAAATAATGCGGAACTAATGCCGGCAACAAAAAGTAAGAGTAATACAAAAAGATAGGAGGGCATTAAACCTAGTAAACTCATACATATAGCAGTAATAGCAGGAGTAAGAATTATTATGTATTTAATACATATTTTATCTGCAATTAATCCGAATAGAGGGTTTAATAAAGTTGGCGATTTGCGTACTACATCCATAATTCCAGCCATTGCCATTGTAATGCCCAGTTTGTCAATTAGTAATGGCAGCATTGGGGCTAAAATAGATGTATATATATCATGGAAAAAATGACCTAAAGAAATACTTAAAATTTTAGATGTTTTAACTTTTTTACCCATGGTTAAATCTAAATAATACAATTTTAGATAGTCTATTCAATTATTTCCAGTCGCTTCTCATTATTTACATAAGTACCCGGCACACCCTGATATGAGCTAATAGTTCCGGTTACACAAATTTTTTTGTTTAATAAAAAAATCTCCGGTTGGTAGCTAAAATTAATTAAGTCTCTATTCCATATAGTAACAGAGAATATCTGATTTGGGAATGATTTGTCAAGATTAAGAAAGACATTGCCTTTATTAGATTTATGAGTGCTTACAACAGTGCCACAAACTGTGATTTTTTCATTTTTATCAACAAATAACCCTGCTTCTACAGTATTCCAAGCATTTTTAGGAAGGTCTTTTTCTTTTATTGGTGTTTTATCGTTTTTGGAACTTTTTGGCAACCATGCTTCAATATTTATTTTAGCTTCAATTTTAGATTCATCTTCGTTGCTTAAAGTATGAAAGAAATTTATCCCTGTTATTTCTTCTAATGAGTCTATAGTTATTGCGTAATACTCAGGAGGATAAATTAAATTTTTGTGTGGTACCAGAAAAGCCATCCCTCTTTTAGCCTCAAAATCCATAATTACTTTATAATATTGCTCGGGTATAGAAACTCTATTGGGGCTACGTTCTAGTTTTGGTAATTCGTCATTAAGTACAGGTCCGGTAACCACAAACAATTGACTTTTGGGATACCGATACATATAAGCTCTAACGAAATTCTCTATATCAGCCCATTTGTTTCTGTTAAACTCAGGTAATTGTGGGGCAATATTGCTATAAAGATAAGATTCTGATAAGGCTCGTTCGCTCCACCTAAAATCTGCCGATGGAGCTAAATGACCACGATCGTAACCATAACCATCGTATTTGTATGTACTATCTGCTTGCAGATGCTTTAAAAAATAATCTTCTTCAATAGTAGAACCCGTTTTTACTAATGAATCAGGTCTAAAATCGTTTGTTCGGCTAACACTTCCGCGAGTTACATCACTTAATAAAATATGAGCTACCCATTTTGCCATTTCGTGCTGCTCATCGTAAACAAGAACCATGGAGCTATGCCAAATTAGTTCCTCATTATCTGAAACTGATGGCAAGCCATATTCTTTAAGGTCGTTTCTGATTTTAGCAAGTTTTAAATCTTCTAAAACTATCTCTAAGCTATCTAGCTGCTGTTTGATAACTCGATATTCATTCTCTGCTTTTTTAATTTCATTTTCTTGCGATAGTAAAAAAGTAGAACACAGCACAAATAATAAAACCGTAAATACTTTCATGTTTTTATAATTTCAATTACAAAGGAAACAAATCTTTATTCAAATTAATAAACTCTTTATCCTTATCTGCCAAATATTTATTTTTTAATCTTCATAATTTTATGCAACTATTATAAAGATTTTAATGTCTATCAAAATATATAATGTATAATTTAAAAAATATTTGCTTTATTTTTAAATTCTGATTACTAATTTTAATGCTTTTAATTAGCTAAAATATACTAATGAAACATTTTTATTTTTTGGGGGGACTACTGTTTTTTGTGTTAACACTTTCGTCGCAAAATATTACATCGGAAGAAATACTTGTAAACAGAGGCGAATTATTTTTTAAATTCAAAATACCAACTCATTTATCACTTAGTGATATTAATGAACTCGTATCTATTGATAATATTAAGGATGGTTATGTATATGCATATGCAAATAAAAAAGAGTTTAACGTATTTTCAGAATTAAAAATTGACAGTGAGCCGGTTAAAGAATACTATTCTAACACTAAGGCGATTGTAATGGCAGATGACATAACAGAAATGATAAATTGGGACCAATACCCTACATGGAATCTTTACGAAGAAATGATGATAAGTTATGCTTTCGACCATCCTGATATTTGTGTGTTAGATACTATTGGATATTCTGTAGAAGGAAGAGCATTGTTGTGTCTTATTATTTCTGATAATATTGAAAGTAATGAAGCTGAACCAAAATTTTTCTGGACTAATACAATGCATGGAGATGAGCTTGTTGGATATATTCTTTCACTGCGTTTAGCCGATTATTTATTATCGAATTATGGTAACGATGACTTTGTTGATTCACTTGTAAATAATATTCGTATTTATATAAACCCTCTTGCTAATCCAGACGGGACATTTTACAATAGTCCTAATGGTTCTACTGTTACAGACTCAAGAAGAAACAATGCAAACGATATAGATTTAAATCGTAATTTTCCCAGAATTGATAATATCCCCACTTCGATTGAAGTAGAAATCCAGGCAATGATTGATTATTCCGAAATCCATAACTTTACGATGTCGGTAAATACACATAGCGGGGCCGAAGTAATAAACTACCCATGGGATTTTTGGACTAGCGAAGAGAATCCTCCAGCGGATGATAATTGGTGGCAATATATAAGCAATATTTATGCGACTCAAACAATTGCAAATAGTCCTTCGGGTTACTTGCAGGGAGTTAGTGAGAATGGTTACACCGAAGGTGCTGATTGGTATTCAATTACAGGAAGCCGACAAGATTATATGAATTACTATAAAAATTGTCGCGAAATGACATTAGAACTTTCAAACCAGAAAAAACTTGAATCAGAAGAACTACCGGCGCATTGGGAGTATAATTATCAATCTATGCTTGATTACACAGCTCAAGTGTTATATGGAATTAGAGGAATAGTAACTGATTCTATTACAGGATACCCAATTGAGGCTAAAATAGAAGTGATAGACCATGATAAAGACAATAGTCATGTTTTTTCACATTTACCACATGGCGATTATTATAGACCTATTGAAGAGGGAATATTTACACTAAAATTTACTGCCAACGGATACAAAAGCAAAGAATTTGTAATCGAGACAGAAAATAATCAAGCTTATTATCAAAATGTACAATTAGTGCCATTATCAGAATTACCCCCTTATCCGGATTTTGAAGCTTCGCAAACAAATATTAATTGCAACCCTTTGGTTAGTTTTACTAACTTAAGTGAGGCTTCAGACGAAACCGTTTATACATGGGATTTCGGAGATGGGACTAGTAGCAACCAAACAAATCCTCAACATGCATATACAAGTAATGGAACATATACTGTAATTTTGCATGCTTCAAATAATAACGGGCAAAACGAAATTATTAAAACAAATTACTTAAATGTTAATATAAATGATTTTGATGCAACAGTTAATGGTTCATTTTGTACAGAAACAGGTAATGCCGTGTTTGCTGATGAGGATAGTTTAAATTTTAATTTTTATTTGTTTGAAAATGATATAACGCCAAGTTATTCAGGTAGTTACTTTAGTGTTGATAATTGGGACGAAACTACTCATTGCTTTGCAGATCAAATATTCGAAGGCTTAACCTATAATATTGGTTTGTTTGATAATTCCGATGGTGGCGATTATAATTCTGATGATACTAATCATTTCTTGCTTTTCGATTGCCAAACACCAGTAATCCTAAATACTGTAAAGGTTTATGCCGAAAGTGATGGAGAGCGAGTAATTAATTTGTATAATAATTCAGGATTTATAATTGAATCAGCAAGTATATATATTCAGGAAGGGGAACAAATTATAGAATTAAATTTTAATATTCCTTCCGAAAACGGATTAAGATTAGAATGTGAAGGTCCTAGTAACTTGTTTGTAGGTGAATCTTCGTGGATTGACTCATTTGATTATCCTTTTGAAGTGGAAAATGTAATAAGCATAACAGGTAATGATTATCCTTATATTTCAACATTCAGATACCCATATTTTTATGATTGGCATATAAGCGAACCAGACTGTTATTCTGAACGTGTTGAATTATTTGTATCGGATACAATAAATTCTCCTGTTGCTGATTTTAATTTTACAAATATTGGACTGCAATATCAGTTTACTAACACCTCTGCAGATGCAAATATTTACTTATGGAATTTCGGTGACAATACAGAAAGTAACGAAGAAAACCCAACACATACCTATTCAGAACCCGGTAATTATCAGGTTACATTAACAGCTACAAATACATGTGGATCAAATACTTATTCCCAAAATATTAATGTAGAAAGTAGTGTTTTCGGATTAGCCGAAAACTACTTTAAGGTTTTCCCAAATCCGGCACAAAATACAATCAATATAAAAACGAATGTTAATAAATACGATATTCAAGTATTTAATTTACAGGGTATTTGTATCTTAAAACGTCATGATTGTTCAAAAAATACAAGTTTTAATATTAATCATTATGAAAGTGGTTTATACATTATTTGTATATTTAGTGATGAAAAAACAGAGAGATTTCAAATTATAAAACAATAGATAATTATTACAATATGAAAAAGTTTTTTACAACATTTCTAAGCTTGATATTTTTGGTAAGCATCTTAAGTTCTCAAGTTCAATTTAATTCTGATATAGAATTTGCACATGAAATATTAGATAATCGCGAAGAGTTTTATTTTTATTTTGAAATTGATAATATTTCTGATATTATTGAACTAAGCTCCATATTATCCATTGATAAAAAAGATGGAAATATTGTTTACGCATATGCTACACCTGAGCAATTCGAGGAGTTTTTGACTTATAATTTAGAATTTAATCCTGTTGAGGATTATTATAATCCTGCAAAAGCAATAACAATGGCTACAACGGTGGCACAAATGGCAAATTGGGACAGGTATCCTACACATGCAGTTTATGTTCAGATGATGAATGATTTTGTTACAAATTACCCCGATTTGTGTGAACTTGAAGTTATCGGACAATCTGTTAACGGATATGATTTATTAAGTTTAAAAATTTCAGATAATGTTTCAACTGACGAAGATGAACCGGAGTTCTTTTGGTCTAATACTATGCATGGTGATGAACTTGCTTCTTACGTTTTATCATTACGATTTGCTGATTATCTATTGTCAAACTACGGCACTGACTCTCAAGTTACCAATTTGGTAAACGAAATTGAAATTTATATTAATCCGTTAGCAAATCCAGATGGTACATTTTATGGTTCTGCAACTTATACAAATGTTGCTAATTCAAGAAGAAATAATGCAAACAATATAGATTTAAATCGTAATTTCCCAACACTTGATGGTAGTGGATATACACTACAGCCCGAAATTTCAGCAATGATGAATTATGCTGATAGTCATAACTTTGTTATGTCCGCTAACACTCATGCAGGATCGGAGCTTATGAATTATCCTTGGGATACTTGGACTTCTAACGCAAGAGCTCATGCCGACGACAATTGGTGGTATTATGTTTCATGGATTTATGCAAATTTAGCTCAAGCAAACAGCCCTTACGGTTATTTTGATAACGAATCAGGAGTTACTAATGGGGGAGATTGGTATGTAATTACCGGTAGCCGACAAGATTATATGAATTACTATCATTATTGTAGGGAAGTTACAATTGAGTTAACATTAACAAAAAAAGTTGATTCAGAAGACTTGCCTGATTATTGGAATTATAATCGGCAAGCTATGCTTGATTATACGGAGCAGGTAATATATGGGTTTAGAGGTGTAGTTACTGACGCATGTACAGGGACTCCATTAGATGGAGTAAAAGTAGAAATTGCAGACCATGATACTTTTAACTCAGAAGTTTATACATCTGCACCTGTTGGAAATTACCACAGACCTATTTACGAGGGTACTTATGAGGTAACTTATTCACTTGACGGCTATCAGTCTCAAACACATACGATTACGGTTGTTAACGACGAAACTGTTCGCTTAGACATTGAACTTGTTCCCGATAATGTTGCAAGCCCCGAATTTTCGGCAAACCAAGTACAGATTTACGAAGGAGAAAGTGTGGACTTTACTGATGCAACTGTTGGGAGCGTTACCGGTTATTCTTGGGTGTTCGATGGAGGAGATCCTTTATCAAGTAACCAATCTAATCCATCAGGAATAACATACAATACTGCCGGAACTTATGATGTTACTCTCGAAGTAAATAGTAATGGTTGTTTAATATCTGAAACCAAAGAAAATTATATAGAGGTTTTTGAAGCAATAGCACCTGTTGCCGATTTTACTGCAGATATAACTACTGTTGAAGTTGGCGGAACTGTTAATTTTACAGATTTATCCCAAAATATTCCTACAAGTTGGGAATGGACTTTTGATGGGGGTACTCCCTCAACCAGCGACCAACAAAACCCTTCTGTTACTTTTAATTCAGCTGGTGTTTATTCAGTTAGCTTAACTGCAGAAAATGCATTTGGAAGTGATATTGAGACAAAAGCTGATTATATTATTGTGGTTCTTGATTATTGTGATGCCGGTAGTTTAAATGATACTTATATGTATGTTGCAGATTTTGAACTTAATACAATATCTAATCCTTCTGGAGCTGCATCATATACCGATTTCACAAGTATATCTACCGATATTCTACCCGGACAAACTTATAACTTCTTAGTTAATGCAGGTAATGCTTATGATTATAACCAATGTATTATTTGGGCTGACTGGAATATAGACGGAGTTTTTGAAGATGCCGGAGAACTAGTTTATCAAAGTGCTACTGAAAATGCTCTCGAATATAATGGAACTATAAATGTTCCATCAAATGCATCAATAGGACAAACAAGAATACGAGTACGAATTCATTATAATCGTGATGGTTACAATCCTAATACAACACCTTGCGGTAATAGCGGTTACGGTGAAGTAGAAGACTATACATTATATTTAATTAGCCCCGAAATGCCACCTACTGCTAACTTTACAGCAGATGTAACATCTACTTGCACGGGGATTGTACAATTTACTGATCTCTCTGCTCTAGCAGATACATGGGAATGGGATTTCGGAGACGGCAATACTTCAAACGAACAAAACCCACAACATACCTATACTGCAGACGGAACTTATACAGTTAGTTTAACTGTTTATAATGCATATGGTAATGATACTCATGCAGAAACAAACCTAATTACCGTTGATATGCCTAACGCACCTGTAACTACCGGAGCAGAGAATTGTGGTCCATCAGAGCTAACACTCACAGCTACAGGAGATGGAAGTCTATCTTGGTACGAATCACAAACCGGTGGTTCATCAATCCATGAAGGGAACTCATACACCACAATGTTTTCTGCAACTACTACCCTAT
>JAQVOJ010000121.1 GCA_028702675.1 Bacteroidales bacterium | reverse complement strand
TGCAAGCATACCGGCAAGTAGTGCTTTAAGTTTAGATTTCTCTGAAGGAGATTTATGGTATAATCCTGCTACCGATGTATATTGGGAAGAATCGAGTGACGGAAAGTCGAACAAAAGAATTAATAAACTAGAATTGCAACAAAACAACTAAGCTTATGAAAACTTTAAAATTATTATTTATAGTTCCGGCATTAGTTTTTGCAACAGTTTTTTCTTTTGCTCAGGACGATGTTTATTATTCACCTAACAACAAGCAAAAAAAGGAGAAAGAAGAAAAGGACTTTAATCCCAAAAAACGTAAAATAAATTCCGGCTATGTTTTTATTGACGGGAAGTATGTGGAGCCGCCGTATAGGTTTAAAGTTAAAGGTAATAGTTTATACATTAACAAGCAAAAAGCATGTACTCAACCAACTTATAGTTGGGCAATAGAACTTAAAAAGAAGGACATTTATCGAGCAGGTTATCCTCCATGTGTAGCGAAAGACTCTGATTGGGATGAAAGAAAAAACTGTAAAATTGAAGGTTTAGACGTTTCTTACGACTACATGATGAAAAAGTATTATCTGAAAAAATACAAAGTTGATGTTGCTTATGATAGTATTGTAAATTATTACAGCAATTATCCCAATGTAAAATCTTTCGAAGAATTTGAAGACTTAGGAAGTGGTTATTACAAAATAATTTGTTATAATGGATATGAGACTTTATACCAGTTCGATAAAGACAACTTTATTAAAAAGCACTCTGAAAAGAAATCTAAAAAGACTAATGATGTTTTAGAAATGTATTCTAAAGTATTCAAGAGTGGTCTTAATGAAGGATGGGTTTATTTTTTAAATTCAGAGCTTTCGTTAAAAAAAAGCGGTTTAATCACAGAATCCGAACTAATTGAAATTTGCATGTATGACACGCTTAACAGTGTTCCAAGTGAGGAAATAATAACAACTTTTACGAATAATAAAAAAGATATAATTAATGAAGTATTAGAAGAATACAAAAACAATAATAGTTTCAAAAATAGAGTCAAGAATGCAAAAAGATTAAGCCCATGAAAATAATAAAAGGAATATTCCCCGTTCTACTTATAGTTTTTGCAACCTGCCTTTCATTTGCTCAGGACGATGTGTATTTTACCCCTGAAAAAGAAAAAACCGATAAACCCAACAAACGGAAAATCGAAACAGGCTATGTTTTTATCGACGGTAAGTATGTGGAGCCGCCGTATAGAGTTAAGAGAAGAGGTCTTTCCATTTATGTAAATGATTATAAAATAGGAGAATACGATGTTCCAAAAACGGAAAAACGTATAGTTTACAAAACACACCCCGGGTTACCTCCAAACATAAATAAAATGGATAGTATTGATGCGATGATGAATGCACGAATCGAAGGAACAGATATTAAGTATTCTACAGCAATCAAATCCTACCTTTATACAAATTATAGTTATGAATCCTCTGTAGATTCGCTGAGAGAATATATTGCATCTTTTCCTAATATAAAATCTGTTAGTGGCGAAGGACTAATTGATGTAGAAGCATATAACGGTCATAAAAGAAAAATACTTATTAGTAGTAGTTCATTCCGAAAAAGTTACAAAGCTTATAACTCAAAAGAGAAAAAGCTGAACCATAAGAGGTCTTTAAGAAAATATTTGCATCAAGTGATAGGCGACTATAAAAGTCAACTTAATCAAGGAGATGTGTTTTTTATTTTTCAAGACACAAATTTACAAAGTAAGTACAGAATATTAAGATATCGTGATGAAAAAGGATTGCAAATAATTAACAAATTAAATAATGTATGCCTTAATGATTCTCTAAGTAAGGAACAAAAGATAAACTTAATAAATCGGGAAATGGACGGTAATGTTTTTCAAAGGTACACACCCATAATAGTTAAAAATTTTGATTATGTTATTGATACAATTTTATTCAATGAAAATAAAAATAGTAGTAATAGTTTTATCATTGATGATAATTATGATGAAATATTTAAAGCCGATGTTCTTGAAAAAACATCAAATATTTCAAAATGTCCTTCTAATACAAATATAAATTTTGGATTTCCCGACCCATGGTCAAATAGGTTTTTTGAGCAGTTTACTACAAGTAATAGGATAAATCAAATTGTTGGTTTTGTAGAAGACCAAGGATATAATTTGGTTTCCAACATATATTCAGATCAGACCAATGGAGATGATGATTGGGGAACTTTAACTTATGATAATTTTTGCATGTTTACTAATGGTGGTATAAATTACTGGGAATCTCATGGTGATGTTGACTGTGGTTTTATTCATATTTTATACCTTAATACTGAAGCATTTAACCCGCATTATTCATACGATTAGCTTTGTGTAGCTGGTAGGCGTCGAAACTTGCAGATATATACTTATATTTCAAGAGTTTTGCAACGAAGCAGATGCACAAATATAATTGTAAGCTTTCTCAAAATTTGGCTAATAATAAAACCATAAGCACCGTGCCAATCCACAGACTAACAACTTGTTACGAGCCAGCCAAGAATAATGCGATGAATAATGCGGGTTAAATTAAGCATTTGTAATGCGGTTCAAGATGCAAACTATTTTAGTTGAATATAATCTGAAGTTTTACCGTATCCTAACACATATCTTATAAACAAACAATTCATTGTTAGTTTTCTCAAAGCCGAACTCAAATTCCTTGTTAGATTTACGAGCTATCTCTATTAGCCCAAGTCCGGCACCGCCTTTCTCTGAGAGGTTGCCATGCTCGAGTTGTTTCATATACAATGCCTTTAGTTCTATGTTAGAAAGCTTGCTTAGATTTATTAGTCTGTTTTGTAGTTCTACAACTTCTTCTTTTGAAACGTAATTTGAACAAATAAGCTCAAAATACTCATTTAATTTATTCAATTCTAATAGAATACAAAAATGTGGGTTATGTTTTTCTGCATGATGATATACATTTTGCATACTTTCTACCAAAATATATAGCAGCCTCGATTTAGTTGTAGCTCTTAGATTGTTTTCTGTAAGTTTTAGTTCTGTTTCCTTTATTATTCGTTTGATTTTATCAGAAGTCAACTTTCCACTGAATTGAATGATGTTATTTTGCTTACTTTTATCTGTATTCATACCAATAAGATATTAGTATTTATCTCCCCACCAGTTTTTTAGTCTTTGTTCTATCTCATTTTCTCGTTTAGAATCGCCGGGTGTGTAGAATACTTTACCTATAAGATTTTCGGGCATATATTCCTGTTTGCTGAAATTTCCGGGGTTATCGTGAGAATAATTGTAATCTTTTCCATAGTTAAGGTCTTTCATTAGTTTTGTAGGAGCGTTTCTTAAATGCAAAGGTACCGAACCTCCGCCATTTTCTCTGATTTCGTCAATCGCCATGTTAATGGCAATGTAAGCAGAATTGCTTTTAGCTGAACTTGCCAAAAATATTGTACATTCCGACAAAATAATTCTGGCTTCGGGCATTCCAATTTTATGAATAGCATCAAAACAGGCATTTGCCATTAGTAAGGCATTTGGGTTTGCCAGTCCTATGTCTTCGGCAGCCAAAATAACTAAACGTCTGGCAATAAACTTAGGGTCTTCGCCACCTTCGAGCATTCTTGCAAGCCAATAAACAGCAGCATTGGGGTCGCTACCTCTTACCGATTTTATAAAAGCTGAAATTACATCGTAATGTTGCTCACCACCTTTGTCGTAAAGTGCAATATTTTCTTGTAGCTTTTCCGTTACAAGTTTATCGCTTATTTCAATAACTCCCGATTCGCTACTGTGGATAATAATTTCTAAAATATTATATAATTTGCGGGCATCACCTCCACTAAAACGGTATAAAGCAGTTCTTTCAGAAATCTTAATATCCTTATCTTTTGTGAGTTGCTTTTCGCTAATGGCTTTTTCTATTAAAATATCTAAATCGTTTGTGCTAAGTTCGTGAAGTACATACACCTGACATCTTGATAGGAGTGGAGTTATTACTTCGAAAGAAGGATTTTCGGTAGTTGCTCCTATTAGAGTAATTGTGCCATCTTCAACAGCACCTAATAGACTGTCTTGTTGCGATTTGCTAAACCTATGAATTTCATCAATAAATAATATGGGGTTTGGATTGGAAAAGAATTGTTGCTTCTTTGCTTTTTCTATTACTTCACGAATATCCTTTACACCACTGTTTATAGCACTTAAAGTGTAAAAAGGCCTTTCACTAATATTGGCAATAATGCGTGCCAAAGTGGTTTTGCCTACACCCGGAGGTCCCCAAAAAACAATAGAAGGAATATTCCCTTTTTCTATCATTTTGCGTAAGGCTGCATCTTTACCAACCAGATGTGGCTGCCCAACGTATGAATCAAAGTCAATTGGTCTTAATCTTTCTGCTAAAGGTTGGTTCGGCATTTCTGATTTTTATTGCAAATATAGTTTTTTATAAGGAGTTTTTTTTGAAAAGATCACTTTTAACTTTTTGGGGTAATTGTATTATTTAAAGAGAATAAGATTATAAGAAATAATTATCTAGATTATTAGCATTATAATACCAAAATTAATATCTTATAAGTAATTCGTGTTTATTCACAAAATATTTAGTAATTTTATCGCTCGAAATCCCAAAAATCCTACTATTTTTTTTTTGGCATAAGAATTGGTTGTCAAAATTGCGTTAATTGAAATTATTCCATTAATAATAATAATGTTTATTAAAAATAATATTAATAATTATCTTTGAAATCTATTTTTTTTGAAATTATAATCATCATATTATGAAGAAAAGTATTTATCTATTGTTCTCATTATCATTAATTTGCATTTTTGCAAATACAAGTTTTAGCCAACCAAACAATTACAAAGCCCTAAAAGGATTTGATATCGGTTTGGGTTTTGGCGGTTCTTATCAAACAAGCGATATTAGAAACTCCAGAGGAGCCGGTGCTACATTGTTTTTCGGGCACTCTATTTATCAAAAAGAAAATGCAGTGTTTGGGTTAGATTGGCGATTTAGGTTTTTAGGCGGACAGAATACAGCATTCGACGATAGGATTAATCTTAATAATAAATATGATAATGTTAAATATACACATTATAATTACGACCTTGAATTAGTACTTACTCTAAATCGATTCAGAGAATTGACGCGGATTATTCTAAGTGGTTTTGCAGGAGTAGGCTATACTCATAATCTAACATATTTCGATTTGCAGGATGGTAACACTCCTTACGATTTTAGTCTTATTGATAATGATGCTTCCAGATATTCTATTTACAACGATCTTAAAAAATTATCAGACAAAGATTTTGAAACAAAGGGCATTAGGCACGGTTGTGTAATTCCTACAGTGGGTTTTAATATCGGTTATCAGGTTACGCCAAGATTCTCTGTCGGTTTTGAACATAAAGTAAACTTTTTCTTAAATGAAGATGATAACTTGGTTGGAGCAAATATTGACGGTAAATTTGAACCTGATAGTCGTTTCGATAGAAATAACTATTCAGGGATAGTGCTGAAATGGGATATTGGTTATGGCTCAGGAACTTCTGACCCTCAACCACCTTGCGAAAATCCATTGATTGATGTGGCCATTAGAGAAGTTAATACCCCAAATGCTACTCATCAGCTCGAAGGAAAGGTATATAATGTAGAAAATGCAGCCAATATTACTGTTACCGTTAACGGCATAGAGGATAATAGCTTTTATTTTCTCGCAAATAATAGCACTATTACAGGTAGTTATAGATTTGGACCAGGAAAACATAATATTGTAATTAGTGCTCAAAATAGATGTGGTTCTGATTCAAAAACGTATCAGGTAATAGTTAATGCACCTTGTTATCCGCCTGTTGTGCAGTTTTCGGTGTTTGAATCTACTCATAATTCTAAATTGATTAATGTTGTAGGAACAGCTACTAACCTTAGAAGTAGTAGCCAGATTTCCTTTTTAATTGATGGTGTAAACTATAGAAACTACGAATATAATACTGCCACTAACGAAATTATTGCAGAAATTGAGTTGAATAACGGAAATCATGATATCAGTATAAGTGCTAAAAACGAATGTGGACAAGATTCTCAATCAACCGAAATTTCAGTAGGGGGTACAAGTAATCCTAATTTGCCTTGCGATGTTCCTATTGTTGACTTTTATGTGTCAGAAACTAATCAAGATAAGTTTACTTTCGATTTAAATGGTACAATTCAAAATATTAATGATAGAAACGAAATTACTATTTTGGTTGATAATAGAACTTTTAACGATTTTGAATATGTGGACAATAACAACAGCATTAAGGCTAGACTGTATTTAACCGAAGGCGAACATATTATTACCGTAGTTGGGCGAAACGATTGTGGGCAGGATAGAGAAGCTTACCAAGTTAATGTTGAAGAAACAGATATGCCATGTGATCCTCCTGTTGTTAATTTCTCTGTAACAAACTTTAATAAAGAAAGTAATACCTATAAACTAAGTGGACTTGTTACAAACCTTGATAGTAAGTCGCAAATTACATTAGCAATTGATGGGCGTACTACAACAAATTTTGTGTATTTGAGCAGTAACAGCACAATTAGTGCTGAATTCCCACTCAAAGGAGGTAAGCATAATATTTCTATAAGTGCTAAAAACGAATGTGGAGAAGATTCTCATTCATACGAAGTCAATGTGTCGGATAATGTATCGGATTCAGAAACACCTTGTTTAGAACCAGAAATTAGAATTACAATAGGCGAATCCTTCCAAACCAATTATACCCACCAACTAAAAGGCACAATCAGTAATGTAAAAAGCAAAAACGAAATTCAGTTACTAATTGACGGAAAAGCTGATAATAATTTTGCTTATAACACAAGCAACGGTTCAATCA
>JAQVOJ010000034.1 GCA_028702675.1 Bacteroidales bacterium | reverse complement strand
AATAGTTTTATAAATAATTTCATGAATATAGTGTTCGTAATCATAAACTGTATGATTAACAAAAAATCGTTCTTGATGAATAAAATTTTTTGAAATATTTTTTGAAATATTAATTTTTCCTTTTAAAGCGAATAAGTTTTCTTCTTTTTTTCTATACTTTTTAATTAATCCTCTTCTTAGAATTTCTTCAGCTTCTTTAATGAATAATTCAAAATATAAATCTAGAATACTATTTCTCTTTATTTTAAGACTACTAGTACCTGTAAGTTCTTTTTTAAATAAGCCTACTTTTAATAACATTTTTATCAAAATATTCTTCCACCTATCATAATCATTTTTTGTATTCTTATCGGCTTTAGGTAAAACCTCAATAATAGTTTTTCCAATCTGAATTACTCCAACATATTCATTAAACTTAACACCTCTATTAATTAGATTAAAATATGGAACACCCTTATCTCCGTGGTAATTTTGCAAAGCACTAAGTAAATTTTCATCAAAAATAACATCATTATACTTTTCATTTAGTTTTAAAGTATTGTGTTCGAAAATACAAATATGTTTTCGGCAATTATTCATTTATTCAGCCAACAAAGATTCTAAAGCCTTTTTAAAATCCATATTTTCCATTTCTTTAACATTCTTTATTGTATAAACTGGTTTTTCAATGTATTCGTCTTTACTATCATGTTGAAATTCGGCAAAGACACTATTATTTGACTTGTTTATTGATACAAATCCAGGTCCGAGTATTAAACCAATTTTCCCAAAATCACCATAAAAATACTCTTGCAAAAGAGGTATTATACTTTTATAAAAAACCAATTTAAGCTCATCAATATCTACTAAATTTAAAAAATAACTATGCCCAACTAAGTGATCGCTATCTAAGAGTATTTCAATTCTCTCATTAATCTTTGCGAGTAATTTTGATACTTCAATATCATCAATTTTATAATCTAATAAATCAATTTTAGGTTGCATTTCGATAAAACTAAAACGTCTTCTTAATGCAGTATCTAGTGCCTCAACACTTCTATCGGCAGTATTCATAGTGCCAATTATATAAAGATTTGGTGGCACAGAAAACTTTGATTTGCTATAAGGTAAAACAACTTCAATAGCTTCAGTAGCACCTAGTCTTTTATCATCTTCTATTAGTGTTATTAATTCTCCAAATATTTGCGAAACATTACCTCTATTTATTTCATCAATAATTAATACAAATGGATTTGCTTGCTTTCCGTATTTTATTACAGCTTCTCTAAAAATCCCATTTTCGTGCATTTTAATAACATCTAATGAATCAATATCTAGTGAATAATCATCAGATTTTTTATAATTCTTTGAATATTCCTTTTCAAAAATTTTCAAACCTTGAAATACAGCAAAAATTTTTGATTGTCTTGTATTAATATCAATATCACTTAGTTGACTCAAGCTTTTAATGTCATCAACTGTTTTATAATTATCATATATCTTTTGAAGGTTTTCTTTTGTTATACTAACAATATTTTTAGCATTTGAATAAGCTGTTTTTACAATAACCGAATTATTTGAGCTTATACGAATGACTTGTGTTTCTGCATTAGTTTTAGTTTTGTAAATGATACTTTTGCTGTTATCCAATTTCTTTTGCAAATCAGATACAAAACTTTCATACAATTCTTCAAAAGAATAAGCAATATTCCTTTCGCTAATATAAAATTTGTAACAATCATATGCTGCTCTTGCTGCTATCTCTTTAAAAATTCCGGATTCAACCTTATAATTAATAGCACTGTTATCCTCATCTGGTTTTTGAGGTTTAATACCTTCAACAAAATCTTCATAACACATGCTTTGATGAAAAGTACTAAACACAATTCTACCTTGCTTAACATAGTTTTCGTAAAGTTTTTTCAATACGCATCTGTTTTCTTTTTCTAATTCAATAATATTTCTATTCTCAATAATAGATAAAGCATAATTAACAGTATAATAAGTTTTACCGGTTCCAGGAGGTCCAAATAAAATTTGATTTTTATATTTACTCATTGATATTTCATTATTAAAAATTAAGTTTCTAAGTTCTTTATTATCATTTCTGTAAAATCCCGACAAATTTGTTCTATTTAATTCAATCCTGCATTGTTCAAGCAATCTTTTGAAATTATCATCTACTTGTGAAAGTGTATCTAAATATGTCAAATATGCTTTGGGAGTTCCATCAAATGCACTTGAAGTTTTATTAATTATGTCTTTACTAATTACTCTATATAGAATGTGAGGTTTCTTAGCTTCGATAACAAAACAATATCTTTGCCCAATAATAAAATTTATATTTTTACCACTTTCTGTAAAAGCAACTCTTTTATCATTTGCAAAAATCTTTAATTCTTTAACAATTTTCTTTACAATATCAATATAACTTATTTTTACAGATTGTTCCGGGGGTTGAACACTTTTATCATTTCGGTTAGTCCACTGCCATGCTTCATGAGATATCTGATAATATGGTTTTTTAAATGTATCCTTAATCTGTACCAAAACTCGTTTATAGTCATTTAAATCTTTGATCTTCGTGTCAATGCCTTCCTTCTCCAAATACGGTTTATGTATATCTATAGGATAAAATTTATCCGGATTTAACCAAAATAGTCCTTGTGTTAATTTTGCAATCTGAATTCCCTTTAAACGCAAAACTTGCATAAAAGCCTCATCAGTTAATTCTCCTTTTACAGCTTCTTCAGCAAGATTCCATAAATAACTTATGTCATTTTTCCCTCTGTCTTTCTCACGATTGAAATATCTGAGTGCAACAGGTAATGCTGAAGGGATTCCATCATAATCACTTGGTGCATCAAGATCAAAGTTAACAATCTGAACAAAATTTTTATAAAATTTACTTCTTCTGTCTGCACCAACACTTTGAAAGTAAGCAAAAAAACTAAATGGTTCCATTACCTCAAGTGGCTTAACCCCATTTTCATCTTTATCAGTAAGGCTGGTTGTAAATCCAACTTGTTGCAGAATTTTAACAAGATCATTTTGATGATTCCGATAATTTAGCAACCATTTTGCTTTTTCTACATAAAATTTTGTCCAATTGTACATCACTTTAAACTTTCTAATTTTAAACCTAATGTTTTTTTAATAAAACCCCTATACCCAACTCAATACATTATTAGAATTTTTATCACTCAAATATGCTACACAAGACAAAGGTATTGATGGATATTGTTTCTTAAAATTCAAGTATTTTCTATGGTTAAACTCTTTATAATTAAACTTTACTTCTATTGCAAACTTAGAATTAAGAGAATCAACTACAAAATCGACTTCATCTCCTGAGGTAGTTCTCCAAAACTTTACACTATCTTTTTCATAATTATTAATCAATGAATTATATACTAAATTTTCTATTATAATCCCTTTATCAATACGATTTTCAAGTTCATTAAACGAATTCATGACAATATTACGAAACCCTAAATCAGAAAAATAAATTTTGGGCATTTTTGTAAGTTCTTTTCTAATATTAGTAGTAAACGGCCTAACTGTACTAATATGGAAGCTCTTATTTAAAATATTAATGTAGTTG
The DNA here is from genome assembly GCA_028702675.1 of Bacteroidales bacterium. Lineage (GTDB taxonomy): Bacteria > Bacteroidota > Bacteroidia > Bacteroidales > ML635J-15 > JAQVOJ01. The sequence continues at coordinate 23,431 of JAQVOJ010000034.1, read as the reverse complement.
TTAACAGCAGTATGTGATAATCCAATTGTATTTGACAGCTCATTAATATTAAGTAAAGAGCCGACTTGATGTGAAAGTAGAGTAACTAATCTATAAAATTTTGTTTGATCCTGCACACCAGACTCCAAAATATCTTTTTTCAAATATGAGTTAAACAAATCTCTTAGAATAGCAATTTTATCGTCTATAATAGTCTCTTTAACAACAGCCGGATATCCCCCAAACATTATATACTCATTCAAAAATGCTGCGATTTCGTTTCTCTTTAGCGAAATATAATCTTCCTGTTGTCTAATTAAATCTATTTCTTCAATTAAATCGATAGCTTCTTTAAAAATAAGGAACTCTTCAAAATCGAGAGTTGAAAGATAAAATAGCTTTTTTCGACCAGCAAGCGAGTCTGAAAATTTAGCGTCAATATAAAATGCACTACTACCTGTAGCTATAATTTTAATTTTATCTGAATATTTATCATAAATGAGCTTTAAAAAATTAGAAGGATTATTCAAATATTGTATCTCATCAATAAGTAGAAAAATTTTATCGCCAAATTGCTTTGGTACAAATTTGAAGATATTTTCAGGATGATTATCTAATTCATTTAAAACATCAAAATCTTCGAGAGTAAAATAATAAACCTTACTATTTAATTCCAATAGATATGCTTCGAGCTGCTTTAGAATTGTAGTTTTCCCTGTTTGTCTAGAGCCCATTATTATAGAATACTCTTTCTTTGACAGATGACTTGTTAATTCATTAAAAAGCTTTCTTTTGTACATATATCTGATTTCTTGCTTACAAAAACAAAGATAATATTTATTTCTGAAATAAAAATTATCTGGATAATTTTTATTTGCGAAGTAAAATTTATCTGCAAAATTATCTAAATATCAAACCCCCTACTGTTATCATTAAAGTCTTTTGATTCTTCATTATAATAACTCTCTGTTTCAGAATTATCTTTTTCGTAAGTATTGTAAACAGGGTCTTCTGTATTTCGGTAATATCTTGAATTATTTGGGTTAAAACGTGAATCGTTAGATAATTGTCTCATTCGTTTCAAACCTTGCCGGTAAAGTACATACATATAAACAACAAAAAACAGCAAGAAGAATGGCATTTGCGACATTAAAATAAAATCGTAAAGTCCGTGCAAAAGTATAGGCATAGCAATAGCCGTTAATAAAAAAACATTTTGTTTTTCTTTAATAAACTTTGCTCTCCCGATATAATATCCCATTGAAACGCCAAAAATAGCATGTGCCGGCACAGCAGTTAAAGCTCTCATAAATGCTACTCCTATGCCACCATTCATAACATAAAGCACATTTTCGACCATTGCAAATCCCATTGAAACATATACAGCATACACAATCCCATCGAATTGTTCATTAAAGTGTTTACTTCGCCATACAATTAGCATCACAGCAATGAATTTAAACAACTCTTCGGTAAATGCAGCTACTACAAAGGCATTCCAGCCGGCATTAAGGTATCCTCTCATCCATGATGCAGGTAAGGACAATAAGTTTTCGATAAACAAGATTGGGATAACTGTAAATGCTCCTGCAAGAACACACAATATTAGTAACCATGCAGGCTCCTTATCATATTTATCGCGATAGTTAACATAGAACATTAACATTATTGCAGGTGCAAGAGCTATTAATATTAATTTAATGATCATAAAACAAATTTAATCAAATTGAATTGCTTGTACAGGGCTAATCCTAGTTATTAATAAACTTGGTACTATCATCATAAAAAATGTAACTATAAGTGTTCCTACGTTCAACAATAATAGATGAATAATATTAAGGTTTATTGGCACAGAACTAACGTAATAACTTGACGGATCGAGCGTAAAAACCCCCCACTGTAATTGTATAAAACAAAGTAGAATTCCAATTATATTGCCTATTAATAGCCCTCTTAAGGTTAGAAAAGAAGCATGATAAAGAAATACTTTACGCACTGAGAAGTTTTTGGCTCCCAAACTTTTAAGGATTCCTATCATATTTACACGTTCTAAAATCAATACTAAAAGTCCACTAACCATATTAAAACCAGCTACCGATACCATAAGAATTAAAATTACCCACACATTCATATCCAATAAGCTTAGCCAGTCAAAGATTTGAGGATATTCGCTACGAATATTAGTTGTGCGGAGCATACTTCCATCGTCACTAAATCTGTTACCAATCAGTTTTGTTATTTGTAATTCTGCGTTTGTTAAGTGTGAATAATCATCTAAAAGTACTTCAAAACCTGTAATCTGATTATCTTCCCAATTGTTTAGTTTTTGCAAATGCTTAATATCCACAAACGCATAAATTTTATCTAAATCTTCGAGACCTGTATCGTAAATACCGGCTACACTAAATTTTCTCATACGAGGAGGGTCTTGAATAAAATAGGTTCTGATATCGTCTCCTACACTTAACTGCAATGCATTAGCCAAATATTTTGAAATAACAACCTGATTAGTTAGTACCGTATCGGATATTTCTATTAATTCGCCATCAAATAAATGTGTGTTGAAAAAACTCCAATCGAAATCCGACCCAATACCTTTAAGTACAACGCCTTGCAAATAATTATCTGTTTTAATAATTCCTGCTTTTGTTATAAACTGCTGAATCTGTTGTACTCCTTCAATGTTTTTAATGTCATCTATCCACTCCTGTTGATTACTTATTGGAATAGTTTCGTAAGAGTTATTTGTATCGTAATTTACAATTTGGATATGCGAACCAAATCCTATAACTTTTTGAGTAATTTCATTTTTAAATCCTGTTACGATAGCCACAGCTAGTATCATTACCGCCAAACCTAAAGCAATACCAACTATTGCAATTGATACTATTGGACGGCTGAACCTGTTTCCGACCTTTTGTTTTTTGAGTAATCTCTTGGCTATGTAATATTCTACATTCATTTTGTGATTGTAAAAATACTAAAAGGATACAATTAAAATCATTAATTACTTAAAAATTATGCTAATCTACCTGATTTACGTTGATTTATTGTCAGAGCTATACCAATACATCTAACCTGTTACGCTAATATGCTCAAGCTTAGGTTTATTCAATATTTTGATAGTCCCACTTTTATCATCAATAATATCGCTAGCTTTAAAATCTTTAATTCCTCGGACAACACTCATTACCGACATACCGGTAAATTCAGCTAAATCCTTTCGGGTTAGCGAATTATTAAAAGCGTCTGACTTAAAAATATTTTCAGCAAGGAACAAAATTGCTTCAGCAAGCCTACCGTTCATTTGTTTCTGAGTAAGAGAATAAATTTTATCGAAATGAAAATTAGTACAAGCATTAAGTGATTTAATAATTGAAGCTGCAAAATTTCCATTTTCAAGTATTAGCGTTTCAATTATACTTTTATCAATTGCACAAATTACAGAGTCTTCGATTGCTGCAACTGAATAATGTAATATATCGCTACTGAACACAGATGGAAGACCTATTAACTGACCGGCAGGGTAAAAATTTAAAATCAGATTATTATTTCCACTTAATTCCTTATAAATCTTAACAAGCCCTTTTTGCACAAACAAAATATGTGTAACAAAAGCACCTTGTTTTCCTACAATTTCGCCTTTTCTATAATTTAAAACTACTCGCTTTGAATTAACAAGTTGAAGTTCTAAATCTGAAAGCATACTAAATGAATCAGATTTAAAATTGCAAGATAAACAAGAATTATCACACTTATTAACCATATTATTAAACAGTTTCTTCCATAATAAACACATAAAGATAACATATGTTTATTAAAAAATAAACAATTGTTACAAAACTAATTTTCATAGCAATAAAAAAATATATACATATTTTATAAGTATTAAGCTCAAATGTTATACGCTTTTTCTAAAATTTTCAAAATATGGCAATTATTTTTACAGACATAAATTTTATATTAAAACAATCACGATGATAATTAAACGATTTTTGATTTCATTTTTGGTGTTTTTAGCAGTATGGTTATTGCTTACATCATCGCTACAAGCTTCTTCAATACTAGTTGGTGTTGTAGTTTCGTTAATAATTGCATTACTTTTTGGCATTAAAGCAGAAGTTTTTGGAGAAATTAAGTTGAGTCTAAAAGCAATAATTAATCTCATAGCCTACACATTTGTATTTATATGGGAGCTTATTAAATCAAATATTGATGTGGCACTCAGAGTTCTTAATCCCAGCTTACCTATCAACCCTGGTATTGTAAAAGTAAAAACTCGATTAAAATCAAAAACAGGACGAATGGTTCTTGCAAATTCGATTACACTTACTCCCGGTACTTTAAGCATAGATATTAAGGATGAGTTTTTATACGTACATTGGATTGATGTAAAAGATTGTGATTTACAATGTGCAACCGAAGAAATAGTTAAGAAATTTGAAAAATATTTGGAGGTAATTTATGGATAGTCTTACAATTATATTATTTGTAGCAGCAGGATTTATTCTTCTGGCATTACTATTAGCATTATACCGATTTATAAAAGGTCCGCATACTACTGACAGAGTAATAGCCTTTGATGTAATGAGCATTGCAGGAATTGCACTTATAGCGATGATATCATTGTTCAGCAGTAGGATTATATATTTAGATGTAGCTATAGTTTACGGACTATTAGGTTTTATAGGAGTTATAATAATAGCTAAATATTTAGAAAGGAGTTTATAATGGAAGCTTTAAAATATATCGGAGCAATCATAAGCCTTTTTGGCTCCATTTTTCTTTTTCTTGGAGCATTAGGACTGATTCGCATGCCCGATGTTTATAACAGAATTCAGGCAGGTACTAAAGCAAGTACCCTAGGCACAATACTCACTCTTTTAGGAATAGGTTTAATAATGCCTTCGTGGGGTGGTAAACTTTTTATACTTATTATGTTTGTAATAATTACAAACCCTGTAAGTAGTCATGTACTTAGTCGTGCTGCCCACCATATCGGTGTTAATATGTACAAAAATACAGTTACCGATTTGCTGGAAAAAGACGAAAATAATACTAACTCAAAACCTGAGAAACAATGATACAATTAATTATAGCTATAGTATTGGGAATGATAATGATACTAATGGCAGGTGTTGCCATTTATCACAAAAAGCTTAAAGTTGCCATAATTGCTGCTGGAGCAGTAAGTTTATTTGCATCAATACTTTATATTTTACTGGCAGCTCCTGATGTTGCTCTTACCGAAGCTTCGATAGGTAGCGGACTTTCTGTAGTTATTTTCTTTTATGTATTGAATAAAATTCGGAAATATGATACTGAGAAATAGTCTTTTATTTTTATTATTGATAGCATTTGCCGCAATTATTATTAGCCTATTTAGTACTAATTATAGCGAGGCAGAACAACTTGGAATTGTTGCAAAACACTACGCCGAAAATGCAAAAGCAGAAGTAGGAGCCCCAAACTTAGTTAGTGCCGTAGTAGTTACTTATCGTGGCTTAGACACACTAGGCGAAGTTGTTATACTTTTTCTTACTGCTGCCATTATTGGTTTTATGCTAAAGTCAAAACATTCTGTAAATAATTCTGATAAAAGAATAAAAGGAAGTGAAATTCTTGAAACTGCTGCTAATGCTTTAGTTCCTATTATTATTCTTTTTGGTTCATATATATTTATTAACGGACATCTAAGCCCGGGAGGAGGCTTTCAAGGTGGAGCAGTAATTGCTTCAGCTTTTGTGCTTTTAGTGATGGCTAAAGCAAATGCCAAATTAAGCCACAAAATAATCAGTTTTACCGAATCTGTATCCGGCTTTTCATTTGTTATTATTGGAGTTCTAGGTATTATCTTGGCTGCCGGATTCCTCGACAATACATTTTTGCCTCTCGGAAAATATGGTTCAATAATTAGTGCCGGAGCTATTCCGATAATTTACATTTTTATAGGTCTTAAAGTAGGATCAGAATTAACCAGTATTGTAAATAATCTTAAAGAATCTCAAAACATAGAAATATGATTTTTTCACTTGTAAATATTAGTCTAATCATTGGAATCCTACTTGTATTAGCAGGAATCTGGGCGGCAATAACGCAAAAAAATATTATTAAAATCATAATAGGTTTCTCACTTTTCGATACAGGGATACATATTATTATGGTAGCTCTAGGGTACGTAAAAAACAATACTGCTCCAATTCTTGATAGCGAAAACCTAAGAACCGGCACTGCAGATAAAATTGTTGACCCTATTCCCCAAGCTCTTGTTCTTACTGCTATTGTAATTGGATTAGGAGTAACTGCACTTATGCTGGTTTACGCACTAAAAATGTATAGAGAGAAGAAAAGTTTAAACATTAACAGTTTTAAAGATTTAAAATGGTAACACCTATTTATATAATCGTAGCACTTTTGGGAGTAGCTTTTGCTTTGGGATTTAGCGGACAGAAGCAAATTAAAGCTGCCGGAACTTTAGCTTTAGGTGCACTTGCATTTTCATTATTCGTGTCGTTAGAGTGGCTTATTGGCTTATATACTGAAACATATAAAAGCACACAGATTTTTACTGCAGGAGTAAATCCTCCATTCTCAATAAACCTATTTATGGGAACAGGAGAAGCATTGTTTACTACATTAATAAACTTTATCGGCTTATTTGGAGGTCTTTATCTATTTAATAAACTAATAAAAAAAGGTCGTAGCACTTTTATAGCTCTTCTAATGCTAATAATGGGACTTAATGTTGTGGTAATGACCAGAGATATGTTCAACTTATTTGTTTTTCTTGAAATAAGCTCTGTAGCTACTGCCGGTTTAATAATACTAAATCAGAATAAAAAATCACTGGCTGCCGGGTTCAAATATATTATTGCAACAGGTATAATTGCCGGAATATTACTTATCGGAATTATATTTATGTACCGTTTTACTGGTTCTCTTAATATTGATGATATTCCAACAGGAAACTTGCTAATGATAAAAGGATTTGGAACAGCTATTTTTTTAATCCTCACTTCAATATTATTGGAACTTAAACCTTTTCCTGCAAATGGTTGGGGTTTAGACGTTTATCAAGGAACTCATGCCGGAATATCTGTATTTATTTCGGCAGCAAGTGGTACAGCATTGCTTTATGTTCTTTATAAATTTATTCCATTAATGTCACCTTCTTTTGCATTTGCATTATCATTAGTAGGTGGATTAACCTTTATTGCAAGTAATTTGTTGGGACTTAAACAAACTCATCCAAATCGGTTATTAGGTTATTCATCAATTGGGCAGATCGGGCTCGTAGTTCTGGTTATAGGGCTGGCTCCTTATCTTGGAGATAAATTTGAGTATATTGCAATTGCTCTTTTAGGAACTCATGTTTTTGCTAAAGCCGGACTGTTTTGGATAAGTGGTATAATACAAAAAGACAATATCCGTAAATGGACCATTCTAAGAAAGAACAAACTGTTAACAATTCTTTTCGGAGTTTTTATGTTAGCTCTTTTAGGCTTCCCTCCTTTTCCATCGTTTTTTGGGAAATGGGAACTAATAACGGAACTTGCAGGTAATGGTTTTATTTCATGGATGGTTATAATACTACTAGGCTCATTTCTTGAAGCCGTTTACTTGTTCCGATGGTTAGGGTACATACTTAAGCTTGAAGCTGCCAAAAAGGAATTACAACCAATATCTTGGAATAAATATCTGCCAATAATAATATCCGCCATACTCCTTATTGCAAGCGGTTTTGGAATGTCGTATTTACACGAACACGCTAAATTCATTAACTACATACCACTAATAGTAGCAGCAGCTTTTATACTAATTGACAGGCTACCTGTTTTTATTAAAAATACTCTTGCAATTGCCTCTGTTGGTTTGTGGTATTATATGATGTATCCTGATTTAGAAGAATTTAGATTGATTTTTGCCACTATTTTTCTAGTGGGTGGAATTATTACTTTATTGGCAGGATATGCATACAAAGGCAAACGTCAGGGCTTCTACCCTATGGCTTTGATAATGTTTGCCGGATTAGGCGGATTAATTGAGGCTAAAACAACTCTTGAATTTTTCTTTGCATGGGAATTAATGACCATAGGTTCATATTTCCTAATTATCAGAGGTAAAAAATCAATAAGCCATGCTCTTAGTTATATGCTATTTTCTCTTGGTGGTGCTTATGCAATCTTAGCTGCATTTGGACTTGCAACTGTAAACAATACAGGTATAAGCCTGGATATTCTTGCAAACTTAAATATTTATGCACCTGCAATATTTATTCTTCTGGCAATTGGATTTATGACAAAAACAGCATCACTCGGATTACATATTTGGCTACCGGGAGCACATGCCGAAGCCGAAACAGATGTTTCTCCAATGGTTTCTGCAATATTGCTAAAAGCCGGATTGTTTGGGCTTATTGTAATGATGATAAAAATGGGAGACCAAATGATTTTCGGTCTTAGCATTTCTTATTTTCTAGGTTGGCTCGGTGTATTTACTGCAATTATAGGTAACCTAATGGCTGCACTACAAGAAGATGCAAAACGATTACTTGCATACTCAAGTATAGGAGTATTAGGGTATGCCCTTTTTGGACTTGCCCTAATGTCGCACCTAGGCTGGTTAGGAGCAACTTCAATAGCAATAACTCACTTTATGTTTAAAACTACATTATTCTTGGCAATTGGAGGTGTAGTATGGAGACTTAAAACAAAAAATATGTATCAAATGGGTGGACTAATTAAAAAAATGCCATTTAGTTTCATTTCTGTTTTAATAAGTATCATTGTGTTAGCCGGTATTCCACCTTTAACAGGGTTTGCCGGTAAATGGCTATTCTTTAATGCAATAATGGAAAAAGGATGGTATCTACAAGGAGCATTAATATCATTTGCAGGAGTTATCGCCTTTTTATATTGTTTTCGCTTAATCCATTCCGTTTTCCTCGGGCAATTAAAAGACGAACATCGTAATGTAAAAGAAGCTCCATTCTGGATACTATTACCTCAATATATTATTCTTGGTGTACTCATAATTTTCTCTGCATTCCCAAATAGTTTATTAAAACCAATTGGTGAATTTATTACGCCATATCTTCCTAACGGAGCACTTGTTTGGGATGGACAAATGGCTTATAGCCTATACGGTTATTGGAATGGAGAATTAATTATGTATGCTGTAGTCGGAATATTTGTAGCAGTATTACTTTGGATAATATTTTGGAACCGTAAAATTAAAAAAGTTAAACAATTTGATATCGTTTATGCCGCTGAACGTCCGTTTTTACCGGAAACTACCCACTATGCATATAATTTCTTCGCTCATTATAAAAAAGCTGTTGGGATTTTAGCACAACCAATGATTTCTAATTTTTGGGAAGGTGTTTCTGAAATTGGACATTCCGTATCCGATAAAATCAGAAGAATTTATAACGGTAGCGGACAAGCATATCTTATTCATATTATTGGTTTTATAGTAATAATCTTTTTATTCACATTCGGAGGATTTTAAATGGACACTATCTGGATAAAATTACTGTTTTCACTATTGACAATTTTTATTGTTTTAAACTATGGGTTACTCTTACAAGGAGTTGTGAGAAAAATCGGTGCAAGAGTTGGTCGTAGATATGGAATCAGATGGTATCAACCATGGATTGATATCATTAAAAACTATGCTAAACGCACAAAGATTACGCATGGTATTATGTACTACATTGCACCTGCATTTAGGCTTACAGGAGGAATTGGTCTTTTATTGTTTATGCCAGTAATTTATGGTACTGATATGTTTAGTAACTTTTCATTTACCGGCGACCTTTTGCTTTTATTGTACTTTCAGTTTTTTGGTGTACTCGGCATGGCGTTGGGAGCTGCAGAAGGAGGTCATCCATATTCTGCTATGGGCGTTAGCAGAGGCTTAGCACAAGTTACTGCTTATGAGTTAACATTAACTTTAGGAATAATTGCTATTGCAGTACAATATCAAACTTTAAGCATTACAGAAATTGTAGCCGCACAACAAGGTGGAATAGCTAACTGGACAATTATCACTAATCCTCTTGCAGGAATAGCTTTGATGTTAGCTTTTTTAGCTGCAATGGGCCGTTCTCCGTTTGACGTAGTTATAGCTCCTCAGGAAATACCAATTGGACCTCCTACCGAGTTCCATTCAGGTTTACTTGGTGTTTTGCAACTTAATCGTGCAATTTTTCCTGCTGCCAAACTAATACTTTTTATGAATCTGTTATTTGGTGGAGCTACAGACTGGGGTACACTTATAATCAAAACATTTCTGATTTATATGTGGTCGGTATTTGTTGGAGTAGCATTTCCAAGATTTAGAGTTGACCAAAGCATAAGATGGTATCTATTTATACCGCTAATTATAGGTGTACTTGCAGTTTTATTTATGAAGTTTTAGTTTAAAGAATATGAGTAAAGAACATACAGAAAAACGAATCGTATATTCACCCGATGGTGAACCTATCGAAATTGATCCGATAAAGGACTATTTTGAAGGAGGAAGACCCGAAATTCGTAATCCCAGAAACGGAATTATCGAAAAATTTGCCAACTGGGCAAGAAGCGAATCTTTATGGATTCTTGGTTTCGGGACAGGCTGTGGTGCTATCGAAATGCGTCCGCTAATGACTCCCCGTTTTGATGCATACCGCTTTGGATATCAGTGGCGCCCCACCCCAAGACAGTCTTCAGTTTTTGTAATTTCGGGATACCTTTCGGTAAAAACACTAAAACGTGTTATAAGAAGCTATGAACAAATGCAAAACCCCAAATTCGTAGTAGCACTTGGCTCATGCACAATAAATGGTGGAATGTATTACGATAGCTATAATACAATTAATCGTCTTGACCATTACCTGCCGGTTGATGTGTATATCACAGGCTGTATGCCACGTCCAGAAGCACTCCTTGCCGGTTTCGACCATTTAAAAAGAAAAATTAAAGAAGGTAGAGGCGAAGGGGCAAATAAATATGCAGAAAATTTTGATTGGTATAAAGCAAATCAGAAAAAAATAATCAAAGATTGGGATATCCCCGACTATAATTGGTAAAATAATGAAAGAAATTTTAGAAAAAGTCAAGAGAGTTTTTCCACTGCAAAATATCAAAAAGCAGAGAGAAAACTTATATTTTGTTGAAACAGAAAAAATCCATTTAGTTTCTCTTATCACAAATTTAAGAGATATTAATGGATTTAAACACCTTGTTTTGCTTACAGCTGTTGACAGAATTGAAAATGGAGTTTTTCAACTTACTTATCTTTTAAACAATGATGAACTAAAAATTGATTTAGGTGTACGTGTGTTTCTTGATCGTGAAAATGCCGAAATGGAAAGTATTCATCATTTATGGAAACAAGCTGCCACTTATCAGCGAGAATTACGTGAAATGTTTGGAATAAACTTTTCTGGAAGCCCAAGAGTTGATAAAGCTTTTATTCTCGAAGGTTGGGACGGAATGCCCCCATATCGCCGCGATTTTGATACTTTAAAATATTCGGAAGAAACTTATTTCCCACGACCAGGACGCAGCACTAATGATCCTGCAGAATATATGAAACAAAAAATGTATCCCGATGAGTAAAAAACTTTTTACATATAATCACGACCGTAGCCTATTTCCGGAAAAAGGACAAGATGGTAAACCAAATATTGACTTATCGTCTCACAAATTTATGAAAATATGGCATGGACCGCAACATCCGGGTATTACCGGCAATATGTCTCTCGAATTAACCTTGCAAGGCGATGAAGTAATGGATTGTGAAACACATGTAGGATATCTGCACCGTGGATTCGAAAAACTCATGGAACGCCGCAAATACATACAATGCTTCCCTATTGTTTGTAGAGTTGCTGTTCCCGAACCCGATTTCAATGAATATTGCTTTGCATCTGCTATGGAAGAATTAGCCGGTATCCAGATACCAGAAAATGCCGTTTGGTTACGCAATTTAGTTTTAGAAATGTCGCGTTTGCAAAGCTATCTGATGTGGATTGGTGGTCAAGCTGGCTCTTTAGGACAAGGAATTATCGGACAGTGGTCTTTATATTGCCGCGATTTAGTCCTCGACAGATTCGAAGAGCTAACAGGAGGTAGAATTTATCATATGTACATTATACCTGGAGGAGTAAGAGGAAATTTACCTGATGGTTTCCTAAAACGTATGGAAGAAACATTACAAATAATTGAATCTTTCATGAAAGATATTAAGAAAGTAATGTTTAATAATGCTGTTTTTAAAAAGCGAACTGTAGAAATGGGTGTTATTGAAAAAGATTGGATTTATAAGTATGGTATTACAGGACCAAATGCACGCGCTACTGGCATTGCTAAAGATGTAAGAAAAGATTACCCCTATCTTAAATATCCCGATTTAGATTTTGAACCCGTAACATCTGAATATTCAGATATTTATAACCGTGCAGATGTTCGCCGTCGTGATCTATTGCTCAGCATTGATTTGATACGACAAATATTAGCAAAAATACCCTTAAAAGGAGACATAAGAGCAAAAACACCAAATGTACTACATTGGAAAGTACCTTCAGGCGAAACTTATTCAAGAGCAGAATGTACACGTGGTGAATATGGCTACTATTTAGTTTCTGATGGCTCTGAATACCCACGAAGAGTAAATGTTCGAGGACCTAGCTATACTCACGCCGTAGCTCTCTTAGAAGATATGATAATTAACGAAAATATAGCTGATGTAGCTGGACTAATGGTATCCCTTCATACCTATCCACCTGAAATTGAAAGATAAATTATTATGGGAAAAATTAATGACATATTAAGTCCTTTTACTGCATGGAAACATGTTGTAAATAAACCTGTTACAATAAAAGACCCTGTAAGCCGTATTGCAGCCGACAGGTATCGTGGCTTTCATAAAAATAATTTAGAAAAATGTATTGGTTGTGGCACTTGTGAATCAATATGTCAGAATGCCGCTATTGATATGGTGCCTGTTGAAGGTATTGAAACTAAACATGGAGATAGTGGACTACGACCACGTATAGATTATGGAAGATGTTGCTGGTGTGCACTTTGTGTAGATATTTGCACAACCAATTCTCTAAGCATGAGTAACGAATATATTTGGATTGACGAAGATCCTGAAGTATTTCGTTTTGTCCCGGGTGCAGAAAAAAAATCTTGGGATACAAGGCAAGCCGGTTGGCAAAAACCTTCTGATAATTACGAATTGTACGATCCACAAAGAGTAAAAATGGGTGAGCTAAGCCCTGAAATTAGACACGACAGCTTTGTGGAAATAGTTCAAGGATTTTCTAAAGAACAAGCAATAGCAGAAGCTGACCGATGTGTAGAATGTGGAATTTGTACTGCAACCTGTCCTGCTCACATGGGAATTCCAGAATACATAAAAGCTATACGAAACGATAATTTAGATCAAGGCTTAAAAATTCTTTACGAAACTAATCCATTACCCGAAATATGTGGACGCATATGTACACATAAATGCGAAACGGTTTGCTCAGTTGGTCATCATGGCGAACCTCTCTCAATACGCTGGCTAAAAAGATATATTGCAGACCAAAACCCTGCAGATAAATATAAAGAAATCCTCAATCAGGGAAATATTGATGATAAAGGGAAAAAGATTGCCATAATTGGTGCCGGTCCTTCAGGATTATCAGCAGCATATTATTTGTCGCTAATGGGTTATTCTTGTACTATATTCGAGAAACTTCCACAAGCCGGTGGTATGATGCGATATGGTATTCCGGAATATCGTCTTCCATACGACCAACTTGATAAAGATATTAATTATATCCTCTCGCTCGGTGTTGATATAAAATACAATGCTACCGTAGGCAAAGACATTACGCTGGAACAGCTTCACAATGATTATGACGCAGTTTATACCGGCACAGGCTTACATTCGGGTAGAAGCACACGTATCCATGGAACTGAACATAAAAACGTTTATCAAGCAGTTGACTTACTTCGTGATGTTAGTTTAGGAAAAGAAATACCTGTTGCCGAAAAAATTGTAGTTATTGGCGGTGGTAACGTAGCAATGGATATTACAAGAACCATTGCCCGTTTGCAAAAACAAAAATACGGTAAGGTTCAAGTCATTGCTACTTCTTTAGAATCAGAAGAGGAAATGCCTGCCGACAGAGAAGAAATTGTTGAAGCCAGAGAAGAAATGGCTATTATTGAACCAGGCTGGGGACCTGTAGAAATTATTATTGAAAACGATAAAATAACCGGGTTAAAAGTAAATAAATGCCTCTCCGTTTTTGACGAAGAAAGAAGATTCAACCCAAAGTTTGACAAAGAAAACCAGAAAATATTCCCTGCTGATATGGTAATTGAATCTATAGGACAAGGAGCAGATTTATCGTACATTACAGAAAGCTTTAAAGAAAATCTCGAAATGGATCAACGAGGACGAATAATTGTTGACAAGCATTTCCAAACTAGTTTAAAATGGTTTTTCGCAGGTGGTGATATTATTCAAGGACCTGATGTAATTACAAGTATAGCAAACGGTCACAAAGCAGCAATTGGAATAGATAAATTTATTAATCGTAACTCATAAATAATATGATAGACTTATCGACAAAATACATGGGCTTAGAACTTCGGAATCCTTTAATTGCATCAAGTTCGGCACTTACAGGTAATATCGAAAACATTGTAAAACTTAATAATGTAGGAATTGGAGCAATTGTAATCAAATCATTGTTCGAGGAACAAATAATTATGGATATTGACTCTCAACGTACAAACAATATGTATGGTTCTTACGATGATGTTGAAAACTATGTGGGATTCTATACAAAAAAGCATAAGCTAGACCAATATCTGAATTTGTTGACAGAAGCAAAAAATAAAACTAATATTCCAATTATAGCTTCGATAAATTGTATATCAGACAGCGAGTGGATTGAATTTGCTTCGGATATAGAAAAAACAGGAATTGACGCCTTAGAGTTAAATATGTTTATAATGCCTACCGACAGTAATTTTTCAGGTAGAGATATTGAGCAAAACTATTTAAATATTGTAAATAAAATTACTAAACAAACTCGTTTACCAATTGCTCTGAAAATAAGCCCATATTTTTCCGGAATGGCAAACTTTGCAAACTTGCTTTCTCATTCAGGTATTGCTTCATTAGTTTTATTTAACAGATTTTACAGACCTGATGTAGATTTAGAAAAGATGAAATTAACTGGTTCAAAAGATATTTTTAGTACACCTCAAGAAAATGCAAATGTACTTAGGTGGTTAGGAATTCTTAGCGATGAAATAAATTG
Organism: Bacteroidales bacterium; assembly: GCA_028702675.1. GTDB lineage: Bacteria > Bacteroidota > Bacteroidia > Bacteroidales > ML635J-15 > JAQVOJ01. The sequence goes on along the minus strand of JAQVOJ010000034.1, from coordinate 8,136 downwards.
CGATGTTGCTGCCAACACTGGGATTTGGGACGCTCCTACCGTTCTGAAAAACATTGCTGTAGGTGCCAATGCAGTACAAATGGCTTCTGTACTTTTTAAACAAGGTATTGAAGTAGTTGAAGATATGCTAAATAATATTGAAAACTTAATGAAAAAGCATAATTACAGTTCAATAAAAGATTTGAAAGGTGTATTAAGTAAACAAAAAGCAGCTAAACCCATGATATACGAACGAGCACAGTTCATGAAATATTTTTCTGATATAAAATGATTTGTAATGGAGAAACTAAAAGTTAAAATACTGAATTGTCTTAATAAAAAAATTGCATGTTATAATAATTTGCTTAAACAATTAAAGAAAGATGAGAAAATAGAAATTGCTAAAATCTTTGATAAAGAAAAGCAACAATACAATTCAGTAAAGCAGATATTTGAAACTTCACAAATTTCTTTAAAAGAAAAAAGTATTGCAGATATTAAAAGAATTGCAGAAGCCTTATCTGATATTAATATGGAAGATGCGCCAATAATTGAAATTTTAAAATGTGCTATGCAAAGTGAGAAATTACATTACAGATTATTTAGCTTAATAGCACAATCTACCTATAACAGCCTTACTGCAGCCATATTCGAGAACTTTGCTCAAGAGATAGCCGCTCATGCTCTTATACTTGAAAGAATCATTGAAAGCAAGTAACAAATTACCCTGTATCCTAAATCCTGTCTCCTAAATCCTGTCTCCTGTACCCTAAACCCTGTATCCTGTATCCTGTATCCTGTATCCTGTCTCCTGTCTCCTGTCTCCTAAACCTCTACTAATGAGTTTTCCTATACTTCCAAACAGCAAATACCATTACTAAAATACTATAAACAGTCATAGAAATCATTTCTGTTAAGATATTCTTAAGTTCGGCTCCTTTTAATAAAATTGCTCTAATAATTTTCATAAAATAATAAATCGGATTAATCCTATTTACTGCCTGCGCCCAATCGGGCATACTTTCTTCAGAAGTAAATATTCCACTCATAAGCACAAAAACAAGAAAGAAGAAAAATAATAAAAACATCACCTGCTGCTGTGTATTAGCGTAGTCAGATACCAACAACCCTAATCCAATAGCCAAAATCAAATAAATGGCAGTTGCTAAAAAAAACAGACTGATGCTACCTTCAAATGGCATGTTATACAACAACCTACCTATTAAAAGCCCAAATCCCATAACTATTATACCGATAATCCAGAAAGGTAGTAATTTACCCGTAATAAACTGCCATTTTTTTATAGGAGTTACGTTTATTTGCTCAATAGTTCCCATTTCTTTTTCTCTTACTAGATTAAGAGCAGTAAGAAAAGTACCCATCATTGTAACCAAAATTACAAGTATTCCCGGCAGTATATAATACTTAAAATTCAAACCCGGATTATACCAAAACCTGCTTCGTATTTCAGCATTAGCAGGTATAGTATTTATTTGGACATTTATATCTGAGCTTAAATATTTAATAGCCAATGAATTAACTATCTGCTGAATATATACATTTATTAATCCGGCGCTCTGTCCATCAATAGCATTAATATTTATCTGTATTGCTGCTCCGTCTAAGCTTAACACATCTTTTTCAAAACCTTGGGGGATAAGTATAACAGCCTTAGCTTTATCTTTTAAAAGTAAATCGCTTACAGCATTATTATTTGGAACAATTTTACTTACTTCAAAAAAAGGAGACGCTTCAAAGTCTGATATCAAACGCTTAGATAAGCTTGATTTATCATAATCCATGATTGAGATATCAGCATTTTTAAGCTCTAAAGTTGCTGCATAAACGAATACAATTGTTTGAACAAAGGGAATTACAAATATAATCGGGAGCATTATTCTATTGCGGAATATTTGCTTAAACTCTTTTTGCAGTATGTAATAAATAACTCTCATCTTGCTAAATATATAGTTTGAACTTTTTAACACTTAAAATCAAGAAGAAAAAAGTCATTCCCATCAAAACGAGGATTTCTTTCCAGATAAAAGCAACTCCAACACCTTTAAGCATAATATTCTTAATTGCTATTAAATAATATTTTGCCGGAACTATATAACTTAACCATTGCAATACTTTTGGCATATTTTCGATAGGAAAAATAAATCCTGAAAGCAAAATTGTAGGAAGCATAAGTGCAAACATTGAAATAAACATTGCTATTTGCTGTGTTTTAGTTACCGATGAGATAAAAACACCAAGCATTAAAGCCATGATAATAAATAAAATGCTTACTCCAAGCAATAGAATCGTACTACCTATAATTGGAACATGAAAAATCAAGTTACCCAATAATATTATAGAAATTGCATTAATAATCGACAATAAAATATATGGAGTTACTTTCCCTAAAATAATTTGCAAGGGTTTTAATGGTGAAACAAGCAAAATTTCCATTGTGCCAATCTCCTTTTCTCTTACAATTGATATTGAAGTCATCATAGCTGTAATCAGCATTAAAATTAAAGTCATTGTTCCCGGCACAAACATATAAGAACTTTTAAGCCCTTCGTTGAACCACATTCTAGGTTCTGTTGTTATTATTGCATTTGGGCTATTACTCATATTTTGGTCAGCAATATAAGTTTGAATTATTGCCGAGGTATAGTTATTAATAAGATTAGAAAGATTTGGGTCTGAAGCATCAAGTATTAATTGCACTCTTGCATTATCCTGTCCGTAGAAATTTTCAGCAAAATTTGGCTCAAAAACAATTACTTCGGCGCCTTTTCCACTACTAAAATATTCTTTGATATCGGAATAATTATTCAAATAATCTGAAACAACAAAGTCAGGTGCTGCATCAATTCTTCCGGATATCTCTTTTGTAATATTATCTTTACTTAAATCTAAAACTGCAACATTAGCATCGTGAATTTCGTTTTTAATTACATAACCAAAAATAAGGATTTGCGCAATTGGAATAAGGAACAATATCATCATAGTCCTTACATCTCTAAAGATATGAATAAACTCTTTAATCAAAAATCCTCTGAATCGTTTCATTATTTTCTTGCTAATTTAATAAACACATCTTCGATTAGGTTTACACCAAAGTTTTCTTTTAACTTAGTAGGCGTATCAAGAGCTTCGATTTTACCGTCAACCATTATTGACACTCTGTCGCAATATTCGGCTTCGTCCATATAATGAGTTGTTACAAAAACCGTAATTCCTTTTTCAGCACTTCTGTAAATCATGTCCCAAAACTGTCGTCTGGTAATTGGGTCAACACCACTTGTAGGTTCGTCGAGAAAGACAATTTTAGGTTTATGAAAAATTGCTACCGAAAAAGCTAATTTCTGTCGCCACCCTAAGGGCAAATCAGCTATCATTTTATTTGCCATCTCTTGAATTCCAAGCTCTTCGATAAGTTCATTTGTACGATTCTGTATTTGTTTAAAAGGCAATCCGTATATTCCTGCATAGAAATGAATATTTTCGCGAACAGTAAGGTCTTCGTACAAACTAAATTTTTGACTCATATATCCAATGCTTCGTTTAATTTTATTGCGTTGTTTGTAAACATCGTAACCTGCTACCATAATTTTACCCGAACTTGGATAAGAAAGACCACTTAGTATTTTTATTGCAGTTGTTTTTCCGGCTCCGTTAGCACCTAAAAAACCAAAAATTTCACCCTTATAAACATCAAAACTCAGATTGTCATTAGCGACAAAATTCCCAAACCTCTTTACTAAGTTTCTTACTTCTATTATTTTATTATTATTATTATTCATCGTTTAACATAAGGTCCATAAAACAATCTTCTATAATGGGTTTTATTTCTGAAATTTTCACTTCTATTTTATGCTTATCTAAAAACTCTCTTACTATTTTGGTAGTATCTTGATTATTGTTAGTGCTTAAATGCAATTCTTGCCCAAAAAGGTGTACAGCACTTAGCTTATCAAATTTCTCAAGTAATTTATAGCTTTCGTAAAGCTTATCGCTTTTTAGAGAATATAGTTTTTTAGAATAACTTGCTACAATATTTTCAGGAGTATCAGTTTGTAAAATTTTTCCTTTCTGAATAAGAGCTACTCTATCACATTGATTAGCTTCGTTCATATAAGGTGTAGATACTACGATTGTAATACCCTCTTTTTTAAGTCGATTTAACATTTCCCAAAACTCCTGTCGCGAAACAGCATCTACACCCGTAGTAGGTTCGTCAAGAATTAAAAACTCAGGCTTATGAATTAGTGCACAACACAATGCAAGCTTTTGTTTCATACCTCCCGACAATGCTCCTGCTCTACGGTTTTTAAATGGTTCAAGCCTTACATAGATATCCTCAATTAAATGATAGTTTTCATGTATTGTGGTGCCAAAAACAGTTGCAAAAAATTGTAAATTCTCTTCTACGCTTAAGTCTTGATATAGCGAAAACTTTCCGGGCATATACCCAATTATTTTTCGCATTTGCTTAAAGTTTTTAAATGCACTTATTCCATTTATAAAAACCTTACCATTATCAGGGATTAATAATGTTGTAATTATTCTTATCAATGTAGTTTTACCTGCACCATCAGGACCTATAAGACCAAAAAACTCAGACTTTTTAATATTTAAATTGATATCTGCTAAAGCCTTAATAGTACCAAAGCTTTTATTTATATTATTTAATTCGATACAGTTCATTACTACTTATGCATTTTTCTTTTTAATTTAAGAATATTAGATGTATAATTTCGTCCTACATAATCAACAGGTTTTTTACGCACCCATTTTATAAACTTATCCATTTCTTTATGCTCTTTTAATCTATCGAATGTGTAAAAATATTCAAACAACTCTTTTTCGGTAAACACAGAATGAATTTTTTGATGACAGATTTTGTGCATAAATACTTTTTTTTCTCCTTTATATTTTTTGGGTATTAAATGATGTTCGTTAAGGCTGTTACCTTCTATCATTTTTCTACCACAAAGCGGGCAAATCCCAAGTTCTATTTCGTCTATTTTCATAAAAATTAGAAATAAACTTCTGCCGGCATTCCAATTTTTAAATTTCCTGCTTCATTATTAACTCTAATTTTAATTGCATACACAAGATTAACTCTTTCTTCACGGGTTTGTATTATTTTGGGAGTAAACTCTGCTTTGTCGCTAATCCAATACACAACACCTTGGCAATAATCCATCTTGTTATTATTAGTATCAAAACCAATTTTAACAGTATCTCCAATTGCAAGTTCGGTAAGTTGAGGTTCGCTAATATATGCACGAAGTGTAATTTCAGTTAAACTAGCTATTTTGTATATACTCCTTCCTGGAGCAATTAATTCGTATTGCTCTGCAAATTTATTAAGTACCGTACCACTTATTGGATTAATTATTAAAGCTCTCTTTATTTGATCGTTTAATAATGCTATTGAAGCATCAATTACCTCAAGTTCTGCAAATATTGGAGCGTTTTGTGATTTTACGCTTTCAATTTGTTTATTTATTACATTAATTTGTCCGATTATATCATCGAGTTGCTTTTGAGTTGCAGCTCCATCTTCTAATAGCTGAGTAATTCGTTCTTTTTCTTTCTCTATTGTATTTAACTGCTCTTGAAAAATTTCTACTTGAGCTACCAAGCTAGGAAATTTTGAGCTTACTGCATTTCTTTGAGCAATTAGTTTTTGCTTTTGCAAATGTAAATTTGCCGTATCTATTTGAGCAACAAACTCCCCTACATGTAATTTATCTCCCTCGTTAACACCTAAAAAAATAATTCTACCACCAATTTCGGAAGATACTGTGGTTTCGATAGCTTCAAAATTTCCGTAAGCATCGGCCTCATTTCCGTTTCTGTTGCAACTAAATATTGCAAAGCAAGACACAAACAACAATAAACATTTGATTTTCATAACTTTAACATTATTACATACTTATTAAATACTTAATTATTCTCATTTTGCTTTCCTACTGCCATAAGCCAAGAATACTTTGCCTTCGATAATAGTATTTCGTGCATTCCGAGATTCAACATGGCTGCTTGCTCCTCGTTTAAAGCAATAATATAATCGCTTGCACGAACAACACCATTTTTCAATTGCGATGAATACGAAGACGTAATCCCTTTACGAAGTTCAACAATCTCTTCATCTTTCATAATTAGTTTATCATACTTTTCGATTCGTTTAATTTGCGCCTGCGCTTGCGATTGCTGAAACATCTCAAACTGATTCTTTTGATTATCTATCATTTGGAGGTTTATTCCAATAATTTCTCTATTACGTTTTGTCTTATTCCAATCCCAAATATTCCACACAAACTTAGCTCCAACTACTGCATAAGTATCAAATTCATCTGAAAGCATATTGAGTCCAGGTCTTCCGTATCCAAGTTGAGCAAAAGCCATAAGCTTTGGCATTCGTCCTTTTGAAATTAATGCTTCCGATGATGCAGCCTGCATCTTTAAAGCATTGAAATAATCAATTTCAGGACGATTAATTGAGTTATTAGCTTTAATGTTAGGAGTTGGCAAAAGAATATTTGCAAACTCAGGTATTTCCTCGCCCATCAAATACTCTAGCATTTCTCTTACAGCAAGTACTTCATATTCAATATCTATAAGGTTTTGCTCTATTTTAATCTGCTCAGCAAGTAAAATATCTAATTGAGATTGCAATACCACACCGTTTTCAACTCCAGAATGCAACTCCTTTATTTGTTCTCGTAACTGCCAACGTTTGATTGTAATAATTTCATTTTGCTTATTTAATACAAGCAAATTAAAATATAAATCAACTATCTTTTCCTTATAGGCATAAATATCATTTGCAATTTTTGCAATTTCTACTTTTGTATTACTTTTTTCTAAATCTTTTCTTCCTGAAATTGCACCACCATCCCATATTACTTGCGACAATTCTAACGCCACTTTATACTGGTCTTTAGGCACATCGGTAATAGGCTCTGTAATAAAAGGCACATCGATATCTATATTAGTAACATCAGACTGCCATGTAGCCTGTCCAACAAAATCTAGAGCAGGTAAATATCCGGAATTTAAAACTTTCAAATTCTTTTCTGCTTTATTTTGAATAAGCAATTCGTTTTTAATTATTGGATAGTTTTTTTCTGCCCTATCTATGCAATAATCTATTGTAATAACTTCTTGAGCATTTAAAAAAGTACTCAAAAAAAATACTAGCAAGAAAAAAGTTATTTTTATCATTTTTTTAATAAAGCTTTGATTAAAAATTCAGGTATTATATCAATTCTTTCTTGTAAAAATTCATAGTATTCACTTTGACTAATATCAGCAAACCTTGTAATTACATTACTTGCTGCAACAGGAAAAACCACTAGAGATACTATGGTAACAATTATGTGTGCCGGATTTAATTCAATTACATCTCCATTCTTTTGACTTTGACACAATTCGTTGTAAAATTTATCCCATGTTTCGGATACATCAGACTCACGGAGAACCTGATCTACAATTTCGGGATTACGATATATCTCATTTAGTAAAAATAACGGGAATTGCCTATGCTCTATCAGATAATTCATATAGGATTTCACGAGCTTATTAAGTTTACTTTCAAAATCAATTTCAGTTTCGATAATATCGGTCAGCATCGAAAACATATCAATAAGAACATCACGAAAAACCTGTTTAAATAAAGATTCTTTGTTGCGATAATAGTAATGCAATAATGCCTTATTCATCCCTGCATTATCCGCAATGTTCTGCATTCTGGCTCCACTAAAACCTTTTTCTAAAAACTCAGCCATAGCTGCTTCCATTATTTTAATTTGAGTCTCGTTTAAGTCTTCTTTATTTGTATTAAACATCTGGTTTAACTTTTTGATTTAACTAATTGGTCAAAATTAAACATTATTATTATAACTTACAAATAAAAATTATAATTGATTAAACTACTTGATGCGCTTTTTAACGAAGGTTTTTGGCATGGTTTTTTGCCTCGAAGAAAAGCAAAAACACATGCCAAAAACCCCTATCCTTTAATAATAACCTGAGTTCGATATAAGCAAGTGCTTAATACAAAGCTAATTGTCCATAAGTTTCTTCCGTGTCGTATTTAATAGATGGTTTTTTAGGAAAAAAAGAATATGCTAAAAGTCCTGAAATTATATT
>JAQVOJ010000033.1 GCA_028702675.1 Bacteroidales bacterium | reverse complement strand
TATGAAAAATTTTATATTTTTGCAGTCCCTAATGAAAATTTTTAGGATTAACGGTCCGTTCGTCTAGGGGTTAGGACGCCAGATTTTCATTCTGGTAACAGGGGTTCGATTCCCCTACGGACTGCAATATTTTAAAACATAATCGGGTTAAGTTGTTGATTATTAGACTTAACTCGATTTTTTAATAAACCAAATGTCCCCCAAAATGTCCCCACTTTTTTAAAACTCATCATTTTAGGTCGTTTTTGATATGAAAATATTAACTATTTTTGTATTACCTCAAAAGTGTTAATGGGGTTAAAATTTCAAAAAGGCAGTTAACCGGTTTTGGTTGCTGCCTTTATGGTAATAGTTATATTTTAAATCTTACTAAATTACTATTGGTTACTCATCTCCCTGCAAGTTTTCCGCTTCAATATCTGCAAAAATAATTTGAACAGGCTTATGATGGTCTTCTGCAAAGTCTTGAGGTGTGATTTTTTCTATTAAGATTCTTTGTTCCTCTGCGGTTAATGGTGGGTTGGTTTTTATCAACTCATCAAGTTTAATAGTATTCTCGGTTGGTCGAGGTAAAGCAAATTGCAGTAATTTTGTGTAAAAATGTAGCCGGTCTTGTGGCTGCATATCCTGAAAGTCTTGTTTCACTTGCTCAAAATTATCATTCAAAAACTCGGTGATGAGGCTGCGGAGTTCTGCGGTGCATTTGTTTTTACTTCCGGCTGGTCTGCCGTCTGGGTTATTAGTTTTTCCTTTTGGTAGTCCCATATTTTTGTATTTTTTTGTTGTTTACAAATTAACAATATTTTGCAGCTTCTTTAACTTTCTTATTAAGTTCCTGTATTAAGTCCATTCCTGGACTGTCTGCCATTATTTTACTTAATGATTTTATTTTGTTCCTGTGGTCTTGTGCCTGTTTTTTATTGATTATACCGGCTCTCTGCCACTCTTTTACTAAAGCTAATAAATGGGGCTGCCCAAACTCTAAAGCCTGTAATAGTGCCAAATTTTCTATTAGCTGTTTTGTACTACCTGTTGGTTTAATCATATTCATTTTGTTATTGATTTTATCAATTTTCAAATAATTATCTTTCCACCTTTTAACCATATCTCTATAAAATGCCTCATCATAAAGTAACTCTGCTTTTATCTCATGGCGGTTTAATTGTTGTCTAATATGTTTTTTGTACCTCATCTCATACCTTAATACATTTTGATTTTTATAAAGTTCCGGTATTGGTTGCCGTTTTGCTTTTTGCTCTCTTACCTTTCCATAAAACAAAACTTGCTTATCTCCATTAGTGTAATAAATGCCATTTGGTTGCTCTAATCTCTGATAATATTGTAATTGTCCCAAATATTTGTAATAATCATTAACATCATTTTGCATTATTAGATTATTAGAAAAATCAATTCTTGTAACATCTCCTTTATTAATCGGGAGGTGCAAATTGTCGCTTATTTTCTCAATAGCTTGTTTTGTGTCGGTTCTGTTCAAAGTCTTAAAATTATTGCCAAAATAGTATTTACAAAGACTGCTATTATAAACTTTAACTCTGTTTTCTGTAATACTGATTTTAAGATTATCCAGATAACCTATTATGTAAGTTCCAAAATCATTATATCGGGGTTCTTGAGCTTCAGTTAAATATTGTGGTATGACCTCAATAAAGTTAATGCCTGTTGCCTGTTCTTTTCTTATTGTTATATCTGTATTATCAAACATGGGTAACAAAAATTAGTACTATTTACATCTTAACATAGTAAACCTAAAAACAGAGAGGACTAACTCCCCTCTGTATTGATTTTATTGGTAACATTTTTTGTTACTGCATTTTTTCTATAATAGTCAATTTCATGCTGTAACTCTCCATCGGTTAACAAGTTCCATAAGGGGACTTTGTCGTTTTTACAACCTCTTGCAATAAATACCTCAATAGTATGTATTCCTGCTGTTTTAAAGTCATCATTGTAAATTATAATGCAGCCATCATTTGTTCCGTTAATGTCCCCAAATGAGTACTTATTTTCAATATCTGGGCGTTGTACTGATGTAATATTATTGCTGCCTTTGGTAATTGCAAAATCTGTTTTGCTGCCGTTCCATCTGTCGGGGCGTTGGCAAAGATTAAAGGACAAACCACCAATATTAAACTTTTGTTTATTGATTAAAAGGCTCTCAAAATAATCATAGCTACCTGATGAGGCTGTAATATCAAAACGGCTCTTAGCTTCTGTAAGTTTTTGCCCTTTGTAATAATCTGTAAGTATCATTTTAAACCTCCTTTCTGTCCCATTAGGTTTTTAACTTCACTTTCAGAATAGTAAACTCTACCTCCGATTTTTTGGCTCTTTATTAGTCCCATTTTCTCCCATCTCCAAAGAGAGGCGGCACAAATATTAAACTTTTTAATAACCTCATCTCTGGTGTAAACCTTTACCTCATCTCTTGCCAAAATCGTTTTGGCGGTCTGGTCTGCTATTTGTTGACCAAACTCAAATAATTCTCCGGCTTGTATTGTTATGTTAATGCCGGGATTTTCTGTAATCAAATTTTTTAAATTCATTGTCCTAATTTTTTTAAGTTAAAAATTAGGTTTGCAAACCTTTTATTATGAATATTCAAAGACAAATATATCTCATTAAAACCCTTGCTAAGTGTTAGTTACAAAGAAAAACCCGACACGTTTTTAATGTCGGGTTGTGTCAGGTTGTTATTTGATGAGGCTTGTAAGTGTCGGGTATTTATCTAAATTTAGTTTTTTTCTGCTGCTCTCCTGTTACAATAGGTTTAAAATCATAGCCTGAAATATCGGTTTCTGTTGGCTTTCTCCTGTCAATAATAACTTTTTTCCCTGCTTTATCAATAAATATACTGCTTACAATGTCCCGATTAGCTTTTAAGTGTATTTCTTCTGCTAAATCTGGTAACATCTCTTTTAGAAAGTCTGCAAGTGCCAATTTATTGCCATGTCCAAATTGGTTATCAATTAGCCAAACAATCGGACTATGTAAAGTAAAATATTTGCCTGAAAAGGCGTTTATAAATGTTTCCTCATCGGTTTTAATGTATTTTTCATCAGTCATTGCCTTATAAATCAATGGCAAACGGTCTTTGTATTGCTTACAATCAAACCCTTTAACAGTCTTTCTTTGTAGGCTTTTAAACAACTCTTGTAAATATTTTGGTGCTTCATTTGATGTTATATTTTGACCTTTTATTAATTCTTTTATCAATTCAAATCTGGCTTGTAAATCCTTTTTTGAAAATACACCTTGTGCCATTGGACGTTTAGCAAGTATTTTTTTTATTGAATCTGGTAACTTTTGTTCCAGTAAAATCAGATCGTTTTTAAACTTAACTCTTTGCTTAATATTTTCTATTATTTCCAAATGATTATTAAAAAACTCTCGGTTTACTGATATGTTATAGCCATTTCCAATTATTGAATATGGTATAGGAATATTTGTTTTGTCAGGTTCAATAAAGATTGGTGTATCGTTTTTATCATAGTACCATACAGTATTAGAATCTACAGTTCGGGTAATGCCGTCTTTATATTTAGCTGTAACACACTTACCACTATAAACTTGCGATTTGTACCATGTTAACCATTTATCAATAACACCTGTTAACCTTTTAAAAAACTCGTCTTTATTGTGTTCATAGTGTTCATTTACAATGTTTACATAATAGTTTTCCCAATCAATTTCAGGGTTCTTAAATGCTTCAATTATTATACTCTGGTAATCTTTTTCTAAAAGTATTTTATTCATTGTCCATTGTTATTAGTTTAACACTAACTTTTTAATTTGCCCTCATCTGTAAATACTCTCCGTTCTCTTGCCAAACTTTTAGCATTTTTTTAGCGTGTTCCTCTTTGTTTACTTTGATATATTTCAGAAAGGCGCTTTCTGTTTTATGCCCACTTATTGCCATTATTGTAATTGCAGGGATTCCGTCTAAATATGAGTTTGTGCAAAATGTTCTCCGGGCTGTATGGCTGCTTATTAATTCATGTTTTTTAAACGTTTTTTCATGTCTTAACCCTTTCTTTGTAGTTGCTTTAATAAATTCAGAGTTCAGGGCTTTAGATTGTTTTGCTGCTGCCTTTAAATATTCATTAAACTTTTGATTAGATATTACTTTTGGTAATTGATTATCATACTTTCTTAAAATTTGCCAAACAGTTAAATGTACAGGGATATAAATTTTATTTGATGTTTTCTGTTGTGTTACTGTTAAAATATTGTCCTTTATATTATCTGATTTTACTTTGCTTAAATCAGAATATCTTAAACCGGTATAACAGGCAACAATAAATAAATCTCTTACCCTTTCCAGATGAGGCGTTTTTGAAAAGTCAGTACTATAAAAGGCTTGTAACTCATCTTTGGTTAAATAAATATTGTCGCTTTCCTCCTTAAAAACCTTAAATCTTTTGCTTTTATATTTAGTATAAGTATTAACTCCCTCGTCTGTAGCTGCATTTAAAAAGGTTTTGAGGGTCTTTATTCTTTTACCAATAGTATTATTATTTAAGTTCCCAACTATTCTTAAATAATCAATGTAATCTTTGTAAAACTCATAATCAATATCACTAAAACTTAACTCCTGTGGTTTGGTGTCTGAATACCTTTTTAGGTAATTAAAACTATACTTATATTCTTGTATTGTTCTTTTACTTATAGGGGCGTTTGTGTCGGTGTTTATTCTGGTGCTGGCAGTATCAATAAAATGCTGTATAAACTCAAATAAAGTTACTTTTTTTAGTTCTGGCTCTTTGTACTTGTCTGGGTTATTTACTTTGTCAATAATTGTTTTTAATTGGTCTGCTGTTAATACATCGGGGGCGGTTATTCTGTTGCACTCTGTTTTTATTGCTGCCTCAATGTCGTTTAATTTTTTATTAAAGTCCTCTTTAATTGAGCTTAACTCTGATAAATCTCTTAAAACGCCTTTGTCATTATTCCAAAATTTAGGTTTAGTCTGTAATCCTGTAACTGCTGTAATGTCAAAATTACTCTCTTTGTTCCTTCTCCTTACTCTAACTCTAACACTTGCAATGTTATTTGTTTTGCTCTTAATAAAATACTTTATACTTACTTTCATTGTGTAATGGGTTTAAAATTTCATTACAAATTTAATAAATTACTTTGTATGTCCCCATAATGTCCCCACTTTTTTAAATCATTTGCAAATTATTGAAAAGTCCACAAGTTTATAAAATCGAGTTATAATTTCTATATTGCTGTAATATCAACAATTTTATAAATATTGCTTAAATTTTAAAAGTTAACCTATTTGCATGATATTTAATAGGTAACAGTCCCCTACGGACTGCAAAGCTTGGCAATAATTTGTCGAGCTTTTTTTATCCTTATTACATCTATATATCAATATATTTAAAAAGCCATATTGATACTAAATAAAAATGCAAGAACAAAATTTGCTCTTGCATTTTTTAAAATACTTTACTGTAATAATTTGCGTGCTATCTATTTTTGCATACTAAGTTTTAGCTTTGCTGATTCGCTTAGTGGACGTGGTTCAAAGCTACGAAACTGACTTTTAGCAACAGCATTTGTTATTTCAAATGTCATAACCGGTTCAATGTTTTCAATCTCGCCATAATTGCTCTCGGCATTTACGGGAAATGTACCTGCTTTAGGATTTGCTCCTGTTAATGCTTGAACAAGTTCGCCTTCGTAAAATACCGATAATACAAAGTTTGTAGCTATAGCAGGATCACAATTCTCCCACATATCTACATATACTTGATATACACCATTTTCGATATTAGCTTCCTCGGAATAATAAATATTTTCATTATTAATACCATCGATAGAACAACCTGCATTTGAATCAACATCTAATTCCCCTCCATTTGAACTTACCGGACTCCCATAATATATTCTTGTACCATTTGGTTCAACTACATGTAGATCTATATCTTTATCATTATCAAAAGAAAGACTAATTTGTAGTTTTCCGGTACCGGCACCTATAAGTTCTACAGTTTGGTAATAAATTTGACTAATCTCGTTATTATCATCAAGTATAGCCAATTGCACAACAAAAGAAGAGACCGAAAGGCTTTGAGACATAATCATTATAAAATCATAAGAAATATCTCTTGTGTTATTTGATGGAGTAAGCTCATAATATCCGCTTATATCTTGAACTCCAACCAAAATTTTATTAACCGATGCATCTGTCTCAAATGTAACATAAGATGAGCCTCCGGCAAGAACATTCTCATTTAAAACTACATTTGAAAGAGCAACATCAGATTCTGCTGCAGGAAAACTCGTTGTTTTTAATGTCCCGTTTGTTACATTAAAATATGAAGAAACATTAATTGTAGGTATAGAAGAAGATGGCGGATCTTCCTTTTTACAAGATGGCATCAAAATCAACAGAGCAAATAATGCAACCGATAGCGAAATAAAAATGTTTTTTTTCATAGTTTTACTATTTAAGTATTAGACTTCAATATAAAATTACCTTAAAATGTGTGAAGCCCATTTACACATTTAAGATTTGTACTCTACAAATATTATATATATCTTTCAAATTTCAAAATATTTTTTTAAACAATTTGCTTTTACCTATTCCATTTTAATTATGTGATTCTAAGCGATTTATTACATCTTATTAACATTTCGGGCAAGTTATGTATAAAACAAACCACTTATATTTTGCAAAATTTAAATTTGGTATAATTGTTTTTAAAATCATAGATATAATTTTCGAGCAGATTTTTCACATTAATATATTGCTAAAATATTTTTACAAATAGTACTTTATCCACTGTCGGTTTTGTCGAGTAAATATAAATGGTATTTTTTTAGATTTTAGTGTATTTAAAACTTCGTTGTAAAATCCTATTACCCCTTGTGGGTCATGGGTATCAGCGTTCAAAATTAATTTACCCCCCATATCTGATATTTGTTTAATCATATTCCACGAAGGATAAGGAGCATCGCTTAAACCTTTGTAAATTCCACGAGTATTAATTTCAACAAAAACACCTGATTCAACTAATAATCTGGCAGTATTATACTCATGTTCAAGATACCAATCGGTGTGTAAGGCTTTGGGGAACAATAATCCTATATACATTTTTACTTTATCAACGTGTCCGGCAATATCAAACCCACCAATATTAATCATTTCGGCAGTAATTTTAAAAAAATAATCAATTGCCTTACGATAATCATTTTTAAACAAATATTCCAATCCTTCTTTAAAGTGTTCAAGTTTGCTGTCTAATTTCATCAGATAATTATTATCGGGCAACTTTAAATAGTGAATACTACCAATAAGAATATCAAATTCATGTTTTTTATAATCTAATGGAGTTATAATTCCAGGTATATAATCAATTTCAAGTCCCGATAATACTTCAATTTGATTTTTGTATTTACTTTTTAAGAATTCAATTTCCTGTTTATAAAACGCTAATTTATTAGCATCCATACACCAATGGCATTCAATTTTTGGTATAGGAGCATGATCGGTAAATGCATACGACTTTAAACCGGATTTTATAGCAGGCATTAAATAATCTTCGAAAAAATGAGAGCCATCACTTAAATTAGTATGTGTATGTAAATTGCTCGGATATTTACTAAACATCAAAAAACTTAGTTTCGGTTAGTGTACATTTGCTCGTAATACATTTTATAATCGCCTGAGACAACATTTTCAAGCCACTTATTGTTATTCAAATACCAGTCAACTGTTAGAACTATCCCTTGTTCAAATTGTAAAGAAGGTTCCCATCCGAGTTCATTTTTAAGTTTACTGCTATCGATAGCATAACGCAAATCGTGTCCGGCACGGTCTTTCACAAATGTAATGAGAGATTCACTTGTTCCCTGTTTACGATTAAGCTTTTTATCCATAACTTCGCAAAGCTTATGAATTAAATCAATATTTTGCCATTCGTTATTTCCTCCTATATTGTATGTTTCGCCGATTTTTCCGTCATGAAAAATTTTATCGATAGCATTTGCATGATCCACAACGTATAACCAATCTCTAACATTTTCGCCTTTACCATAAATTGGTATGGGTTTCATGTTTTTTATATTATTGATAGCCAGAGGTATAAGTTTTTCAGGAAATTGATTAGGTCCATAATTATTAGAACAATTTGAAATAACTACCGGCAAATTAAAAGTATGATTATAAGCCCTTACAAGATGATCGCTACTTGCTTTAGAAGCTGAGTAAGGCGATTTGGGGTCGTAAGCTGTAGTTTCGTAAAACAATCCTTCTTTTCCTAACGAGCCATAAACCTCATCTGTAGAAACATGATAAAACAATTTATTAATTGTATCACTTCCCCAAACGGTTCTAGCAGCATTTAAAAGATTAATAGTTCCTACAATATTTGTAAAAATAAATTCGGTAGGATTACTAATAGACCTATCAACATGCGATTCGGCAGCTAGATGTATTACTGCATCGGGTTTATATTTTTCAAAAATTTTATTAATAGCAATTTGGTCAACTATATCAGCTTTAACAAATTCATAATTCGATTTTTTATCAATATCCTTAAGATTCTCAAGATTCCCTGCATAAGTTAGTTTATCAAGATTGATAATATTGTAATCGGGATATTTATTCACAAAAAGTCTTACTACATGCGAACCAATAAATCCGGCACCCCCAGTAATAATAATTGTCTTGTTCATATTAATTGTTTTTTAATTGTTTACGATAGTGATTTTCCCATTCCCAAGCTGATAAAACAGTATCTTCGAGGCTGATTTTTGCTTTCCAATTTAATATTTTTTTTGCTTTAGCAGGATTTGCCCAAACTTTTTCAACATCACCGTTTCTAGGTGGAGCAAAACTATAGTTTAAACTTATATTACAAGATTTTTCGAATGCAGAAATAACTTCTAATACCGATGAACCTTTTCCTGTTCCTAGATTAAAAACATCATATTCTACATTTTGATTAAAAAGATATTCGAGAGCTACTACATGAGCATTAGCTAAATCATTAATATTAATATAATCTCTTATACATGTTCCATCGGGAGTGTTGTAATTATTGCCGAACACTTTCAATTCTTTTCTTATACCTATTGCAGTTTGAGTAATATATGGCAATAAATTGTTTGGAACTCCAATTGGCAATTCCCCGATTAATGCACTTGGATGAGCCCCAATAGGATTAAAATACCGTAACGAAATAGCTTTTAATCCTTTACCGGATTTTACAGCATCAAACAATATTTCTTCGTTAATTTTTTTGGTGTTACCATAAGGGGATTCCGGCTTAACAACAGGAGCTGTTTCGTCAACAGGCAAAATCCCAGGTTGCCCATAGACAGTACAACTCGAAGAAAATACGATTTTATTAACACTATGACTTTCCATGGTTTTGAGCAACTGGATCAGTCCATTAACATTATTATCATAATATTTTAGAGGTTGCTCTACCGATTCTCCAACTGCTTTAAATGCAGCAAAATGAATAATTGCATTAATTTTAGGGTAATCCTGAAAAAGTTTATCTAATGTTTGTTGGTTTTTAACATCTCCTTTTACAAATGCAGGAGTTTTTCCGGTTATTTTCTTTATTCCGTTTAATACAGATTCTTCTGAATTACTTAAATTATCAATAATTACAACCTCGTAGCCTTTATCTAAAAGAGCTACTACTGTATGCGATCCAATATATCCTGTACCTCCAGTAACTAAAATCATATTACAAAATTATATTAATTAAAAAAATAAGGTGCTTTTGCACCTTATTAATGTAAAATTTATGATTTTATTATAAACTCCAATATTTTAATTTACGAATTTTATTTCTGTAAACACCTTTAATATCCATAATAATACCCTTTTCTCCCATTAACTCCTCAAAGTATGCCTCTTCGTAATTAGAATAAGCTTTATGATTAACAGCAATAATGCAAGCATCATAATTATTACCTGCTTTATCAGAAATTTTAACTCCATATTCTTTATCAACCTCTGCGGGATTAGCAAAAGGATCAATAATATCAAACTTCACATTATACTTTTCTAACTCATCAAGAATGTCAATTACACGAGAATTTCTTATATCAGTAACCTCCTCTTTAAAGGTCATCCCCATAACAAGTACTTTTGAGCTAGTAATTTCCTTACCTTTAGCAATTATCTGTTTCACAGTTTGTTCGGCAACGTATGCACCCATACCATCGTTAATTGATCTTCCAGAGTTTATCATTTTTGCATGATAGCCTAATTCTTTAGCTTTGTGTAAGAGATAATACGGGTCAACACCGATACAATGTCCACCAACCAGACCTGGAATAAATTTTAAAAAATTCCATTTTGTTCCTGAAGCTTCGAGAACTTCGTAAGTATTAATCCCCATAATATTAAAGATCATAGAAAGCTCATTCATAAGAGCGATATTAACATCTCGTTGGGTATTTTCAATAATTTTTGCCGCTTCAGCAACTTTAATACTACTTGCTCTATGCACTCCCGCTTTAATTATCATTTCGTAAACTTGAGCAATATTCTCGGCAGATTCTTCGTCGCAACCTGAAGAAACTTTAACAATACTTGTTAATGTATGTTCTTTGTCTCCCGGATTAATTCTCTCAGGTGAAAAACCTACTTTAAAATCGTCTATAAATTTTAATCCCGACATTTTTTCTAATACAGGCACACAATCTTCTTCGGTACAACCAGGATAAACAGTAGATTCGTAAACGACATAATCACCTTTTTTTAGGATTTTTCCAATAGTTTCTGATGCCTTAAGCACTGGTGTTAAATCTGGCATTTTATGTTCATCAATTGGTGTTGGCACGGCAATTATATGAAAATGACATTGAGACAAATCTTTGGGATTAGCGGTAAACTCAATATCACAACCATCAAAATCTTCGGGTTCTAGCTCCGAACTTGGGTCGATCTTATTCTTCATCATTTCTACACGTTCCGCCTTTATATCGAAACCAACTACTGGAACTTGTTTTGCAAATTCAAGAGCTATGGGTAAGCCCACATAACCTAAACCAATCACTGAAATTTTCTTTTCCTTGTTTTTAATGGCTTTGTACATTTTCTATATTTTTATTTGTGAAATGATTAACAATAAATATTACGCCGTAAAATTATAAATATTTAATATTATACAAAATGAGTTATGACTTAGCTAAGGGATGATAATCGCCAACTAATAGTTTAGGTTCAGAATTTCTAATATTATATACGGTTTGGATACTATTTCTAGCTTCTGATAGCCCAAAACCTTCATTTTTAATTATTTTTTGGTAACTCAAAGTATGTAAATCGGTAAATCCTGAGCTAAATTCAATTTCTTCGCCTTCTACGGTAATTGATCTATAAGTTCTTTGTCCTTTTTGTTTTATTTCGTCAGGTAAAGAATTGTAATCAATACTAAGAAACCATCTAACTCTGGCATTTTCTAATTGTAAATAGCCGGCAGCTCTATGCTCTTCGTAGATATGGACAATATTTTCTTTAACATCGCCAAAAATCCAAGTAAGCATATCAAAAAAATGAACTCCAATATTTGTTGCTACTCCTCCCGATTTTTGGACATTGCCTTTCCAGCTAAAGTCGTACCAACGCCCACGACTTGTTATATAAGCAAGGTCTATATCATAGATTTTATCCTTAGGTCCATTATCTATTTTTTGTTTTAATGAGATAATGGAAGGATGCAATCTTAACTGCAAAATATTGAATATTTTATTTTCTGTTTCTTTTTCAATTTCGGCTAAAGCGTCAATATTCCAAGGGTTTAAAACTAAGGGTTTTTCGCAAATAGCATTAGCTTTGTGGCGCAGAGCAAATCTAATATGAGAATCGTGCAAATAATTTGGCGAACAGATACTTACATAATCTATTTTTTTGTCGGTTCGGCTAAGTTTATCTATGTGTCTTTCGAAGCGTTCAAACTCATAAAAATAATCGGTATTTGGGAAAACACTATCCAAATATCCAACCGAATCGAATGGATCAAGTGTTGCAATTAGCTCATTGTTTGTTTCTTTGATTGCTTTAATATGACGTGGTGCTATATAGCCTGCTACTCCGATTAAAGCAAAATTTTTTACATTATTCATTATCAAGTCTTTTTACACTATTATTACTCAGTTTATATTTTTGACCACTTTCTGCACAAATGGCAATATTATTCTCGTTAAATCTTAACCTCTGACCGTATTCGCTCATCCAACCAATCTGTTTTGCAGGATTACCCACAACTAATGCATAATCAGGGACTTCTTTTGTAACAACTGCACCAGCCCCTATAAAAGCATATTTTCCAATATTATTTCCACACACAATAGTTGAATTTGCTCCAATTGAAGCTCCTTTTTTTACAATTGTAGTTTCGTATTGTCCTCTACGATTAACAGCACTTCTAGGATTAGATACATTGGTAAACACCATTGAGGGACCTAAAAAAACATCGTCTTCGCAAATTACTCCGGTATAAATAGAAACATTATTTTGAACCTTAACATTTTTACCTAAAACAACTTCGGGCGATACTACAACATTCTGTCCGATATTACAGTTTTTCCCAATTTTACAATTACTCATAATATGTGAAAAGTGCCATATATTTGTTCCCTCGCCAATAATACAATCCGAATCTATTACTGCTGTTTCGTGAGCAAAAAACTTTTCTTTTTCCATAATTAAAATTTGTACAAAATTAAAAACTAAATATCAGAATATATAAGTTTTATCAATTAATATTCTATTTCGATGCTAACAGGACAATGATCGGACATAATAACTTCTTTGTGAATATCGGCATTTTGTAAACGCTGCCTAAGTGTTTCTGATACCATATGATAATCTATACGCCAGCCGAGATTTTTTTGTCGTGCTCCTGCTCTGTAGCTCCACCACGAATATTGATTTGGACTAGAATTAAACACTCTAAAACTATCGATAAAACCACTTCTCAAAAAATCTGTTACCCATTGTCGCTCTTCGGGCAAAAAACCACTTATTCCTTTCTTATTTTCAGGTTTGTTAATATCAATTTCTTTATGACAAATATTAAAATCGCCTGCAATGATTAAATTAGGTCGTGTAATTTTTAAATTATCAATATATCCTGAAAAGTCATTAAGATATTCCATTTTAAAATCTTGTCTTATATCGCCAGTAGTACCTGATGGAAAGTAAGAATTTATTAAAGTAATATCATTAAAATCTAAGCTTATCAATCTACCCTCTTTATCGTATTTATCAATTCCCATTCCATAGGAAACATTATCCGGTTCTAATTTACTAAGCACTGCAACGCCACTATATCCTTTTTTTTCGGCAGAAAACAAATAGCTTTTATACCCTAAAGCTTCAAAAAGTTGGATGTCTATTTGTTCGGGTTGTGCTTTTGTTTCCTGAATACAAATTATGTCGGGCTTATTTTTATTTAACCAGTCGGCAAATCCTTTATTTATTGCCGATCTAATACCATTTACATTAAAAGAGTAGATTGTTGTTTTCATTTAAAAAAGTACTTTTGTAGATTAGAAAAATAAAAGCCTGAAATTACAAAAGTTTTAAGTAACGGAAGTCTTTTAAGTAAAAAAAATACTTATCAGATCATTTCTGACTATAAAACAAACTCTTCACATTTTCCTTTATAATATAAGCAACAGAAACTTTGACAACAATAAATAAAATACTAGGGAAAAAAGATATAGCAGGATTATACATTCATGTTCCATTTTGCAAAAGCAGATGCAACTATTGTGATTTTTATAGTCAGACAAATTTAAATCTAATAGAAGGATTTGTAAATGCAGCGAGGAAAGAAATTAAGTTACTTTCGAATAACTGGCAAAAGCAAAGATTTGCAAGTATATATTTTGGTGGTGGCAATCCTGCATGCTTAAGCATAGAGAGTATTAGCATGATTATTTCGGAACTTAAAAAAAACTTTAATATTATCAATGATGCTGAGATTACTATAGAAATAAATCCTGAGGGGATAAATTCAGACTACATAGTAAATCTAAAACATTTGGGTTTTAATCGTATAAGCATAGGAGTACAATCCTTCTCTGATAGATTGTTAAAGAATCTGGGACGCAGGCATTCTGCATCTGATGCTGAAAACGTAATAGAAACCATAAACAAATGTGGTATCTCCAATATCAGTTTAGACCTAATGTTTGGCATTCCCGATTTAAGCATAAAACTTTGGGAAGAAACACTTAAAAAAGCATTTCACACAAATATTTCACATCTTTCAGCATATTTATTAAGTTTAGAGGAAGGAACAGTTTTATATCGAAAAGTTATATCAAATATAATGAGCCTACCGGATGATGAGATTGTATGCGAACAGTACAAGATATTATGTGAAATATCAAATAAGTACGGATTTGAGCATTACGAGATTTCAAATTTCGGCAAACCAAATTATAAGAGTATTCATAACCGATTATATTGGTATGGTAACCCGTATATAGGTATTGGGCCATCAGCCCATTCATATGATGGTAATAATGTTAGAAGCTGGAATGTAAGAGATATCAAGAAATATATTTTAAAATTAGAGGGAAACGACTTGCCCACAGAAAAGGAATTTTTAAGCAAAAACGATAAAATAAACGATTATATAATTACCCGCTTACGAACCGAAGATGGTATAGACTTAAATCTACTTGAAAAATATTTTGGAGCAGATATATCTCGAAAATTAAAAACTAAATTGAATAATCAAGCTCATTCTAATATTATATGCATAAATAAAAATCGGATTCAAATAAATGAACCCGATCTTATTTTCTCCGATAAAATAATCAGAGATTTAATGTTTATCTAAACAATACTATTCCTGAGTTTCTTCATTCATTTTAACATAAAGCATCCAATTTTGCTTTCCGGTTCGCCAATGATAACCTAACGAAAAAGGTAATTTACCAACATCAGTTGTATCGTAAGCATACGATAAATCTTTTTGATAAAGGTAAGTGCTCGGAAAATCGGCAATAGGTTTTACATATACACCAAATAAATTTGCTGTCCAATGTTCAGGTTCAAAGTATCTGAAAGGTATTCCCGTATCATCTTCAAGTACTGCATTGCTTTTGTTGAGGACTAAATCACGAATTTTTGAAAAAGTGCCATAATGAGACAAATAAGATGCTGATTTTATAAAAGTATTGCATTCTCTAATTGAATCAAGATACTTTTTAAACACAGGATTTTTATCAAAACCACTATCAGAAATGTCAGCATAGAAATATGTAAGAGTTTTAATCTTATTATCCCCGTCTTTTCTAATCCAAAATCTAATACATTCGGTTTTTTCTAATGTATTAGTTGGCTGTTCAATTTCAATAAACTCTCCATTAGCATCTAATTCGAAATAACCCATATCGTAAATTTCGTGACCTGTTTTATGCAGAAACACATAAAACACAGGCAGAACACCGTCAACATGATGTTTGCGTAAATCTTGCTCCATGTTTCCTGTAATAAAGTAGCTTCTTTTGTAAATATCTCTTAAAGAATAATTTACCGACTCCAGATAGTCTAATAATTCTTCATTGTTAGATTCATACAAATTAGGAATACTTCCGAGTTTCTCCATTGCTACAAAGATGTATTGATTTGCATTTGGGAACATTTGATAAGCGTGTAAAAAATCAGGTCCTGAAAACGGATAAAACATCAAAGCTGTATCATTAATTTTAGGACTAACAACACTATCAGCCCATGCATAAATATGCTTAAGTCTTGTATCAGTAATTCTAACCCATGGAGTATCAATATTTTGCTTATAACTATCCCAATATTCTGATTCTCCAAAATCATCGCCAAAATCGTTTATAGCTGTTCCCGAAAGTAATGCAGCAATTTGATCATGTGTTTCATCTTTCGGGAAACTTATTTCAACAACATCACTTGCTATACTATCATTTTCTGTGTGATTTTCATTTTTTGATTGTGTACCCGACCCACATGCAGCAACAATAAAAAACACTACTGCAAAAATAAATACTAATGGAAGTTTCTTCATTTTCAAATTAATTTTAATTAAAAACATATTAAATAATACAATCTGTAACCTATTAAGTTTATTTTATTAAACTTTGCAAATATAAAAATTATGATTTGCCAAAAAACTGATATTGTACAATTATTTAACGAATTGAATTATAGCGTTTCAAAAAACAGACAACCATATTAATAATAAATCGTCTATAATTGACTTAAAATTCATATATTTACGTTAAATTTGGAGTCCGAATTATAGCTATGAGTAGAATTTCAAAATTATTAACAATTGCCATATCTCTGTGTGCATTGGTATCACAAGCACAAGTACCTTTGCTTATGAATCAAGATACAGATTTATCAAAATCTATGAACAATTTGGTTCCCGAGCCCGGTGAAGTAGTTATTGTTCCAAATACAAATATAAGTATTGTTCCTCCTGAGCATTTTTTACTAAGTGAAGAATTACCTGGATTTATTAATTTTAATTATTCATCAACAATTCAGATAGCTGAAATTACAGGCACATCATATGTTATGATAAGTGAAGCAATGACCGAGGAAAAGTTTAAAGAACAAAATTTTTCATTAATTGATAAAAAAGAAGTAGAATTAAATAATGGACAATCAGGAGTATTATATCGCCTAAAGTTTGTTTCTAAAGATGGTATCGACTTCGAGAGATTATTGTTTTTTGCAGGAGATTATCACAATACAATTTGCATAAATGTTAACTTTCCTGCAATTTCGCACAATACTTTATACGACAAAATAGAACAAAGTTTATTAACAGCACAATACCAATAAGCTTATGATTAAGAAAATTACTTTACTAATAGCAATATTATCTGTTTTCATGCTGTCGGCAGGGAAACTATCTGCACAAAATGAAAATATTCTACAACATAATATTCATTTTTACTCATACGATCAGGATATGTGGGGAGCGGGCGGTGCATTTAGTCTTGACCTTGATTATCCTCTGATTGATTTACTTTTTCAAGAAGACATAAGTGAGGGTGTTTATGTTGATATCCCTTTCTTAGGGACTGTGGGAGCAGGATTTGAATTGGGTTTCTGGGCATATTTATCATCTACATTTAGCATTCATGGATTCACACTTGGTTCGATAGATATTGATTACCCTGTAGAAATTACTTTAGATTTTCCAGACCATTATAGCTTCGACCATGGCGAAACAATTACCATCGAAACATGGTACGAAGTACTAGACGGCTGGAGGCTGGAAACTCATTTTCCAACATTAGGAGTGATTTCTCTCGACTTAGAATACGGGTTTGGAGTTTATGCAAATATTATAGTATGCGTTTTTGGTTGCGAAACTATTCCGTTATTACCGACTTTAAGTGTCCCTCTCAATCCCCCATACAACGACCCTGTACCTCACGACTCTATTGCAATATTTTATATTAATGGAGAAACAGGAGAAGTTGCCTATCCCTGCATAAACGAAACCACAGGATTACCTCAAATTTGCGAAGATGATTTCCTTCCAATCATTATTGGTGACTTTTTAGGTATAGGACTTACCGGTGAAATTGATATACCCTATGTTGAAACTGAAGATTGGCTCGACCCCGAAACCCAATGCTTACACGCATACGGGCAAGATGAATGGATATCTTTCAATTGGAATTTGATGGAATTCTTATCCTTTCTTGCAGGACTAATTCCACCACCAGAAGGACCTGCAATCGCCCAAATAATTGATATACTTAATGGAGGAACCATTGAATTAGAAATCTTACCCGGCGTATCAGCTATACTCGATTACTATTTATTACACTTGTCGTTACATATGAGTAGCTATATGACACAACATTTTACATTTTGTGCTGCAATTTGGGTAACACTAGGCTTCCCAATTGAATTACCATACTTTGTTACCGACCCCGAAAATACAACTGTTGACGAGGGCATTGCGCAGGACATAACGTTTCAAGTTAATAATGATTTACATATTACATATCCATGCTATGATTGGGATTCTATGCCGGTGGACGTAGCTTACCACTTCGATAATGTATTCAACAATCACACCTACGATAGCATGGCTTTTGATTTCATAATACAAGTATTCTACGTACATATATTAATTCCTTTTAGCTTCCCGATTGCACCTGATTATATACCTCCTTTTGACTTACCTGAAGTTAATGTTGTAAATACGGATTTAGGAATTTCTCAAAACCTACAATACTCCTCCCCACCAATTTATCCTGACGAAATTTTACTGGGAGAATATTTACCTCAAGAAGGAGAAATTTTTAGTACATCTAACCAAACTAATGTATCTAATCAAATTGTTACATCTAATACAAAAGGGAAGCCCGAACCCGATGATAATCAAACAAAAGATATTGAGTTTGAAATAGGTCCATTAATTGACGAATCCATCCCATTATTTGATTTTCTTATAACCTGGTACGATGAAGACTGGGAAATGGAAGGATTTCTATTAGATACTGTGGTTGAAGGCACTTGGCTTTACCCGCTACCTGAACTTGATATGCAAATTGACGCTCAAGATGTTTTATGCTTTGGAGACACAACCGGCGTAGTTACTGTAACAGCATTAAATAGTACAGGACCTTATACTTTTACATATTCGTGGACATCTGAAAACACCCACATGAGCCCTGTTGACAGCGTTATTGTACCATCTGGTTACTATTATGTTACTGTAACAGATGTTTACGGTTGTTCAGTTGAAGGAGAAATAAACATTGCTGACGCATTCCCACCATTAGTTTCTTATCTGCATGCCGATGATGTATTATGTGCAGGAGAACCTACCGGAAACTTATATTCTTATGTATCAGGAGGTGCTCCACCTTATTCTTACTTATGGGAACCTTCGGGGAGTACTGATCCTAACCCACAAGGAGTATATGCAGGTTGGCATTACTTAACAATTACCGACTCGGTGGGATGTACTCATTTAGATTCTGTATTTATTGACGAACCAGACGAACCTCTAAATATCGAATCAGAATACGGAAATGTTACATGCTATGGATACTCCGATGGATACATTGATATTACAGTTACTGGTGGTACTCCACCCTATTTTTATAATTGGAGTAACGGGCAACAAACTCAAGACTTAATTAATCTAACAGATGGAGCTTATTCGGTAACGGTAATAGACAGCCACGATTGCATCATTGAAGAAGATTTTGTAATAATAATGCCCCCTGAACTAACAGTTGATATTGAAGTTGTAGATATATTATGCTATGGAGACAACACCGGTATTGTTAATGCAATAGTTGAAGGTGGAACTCCTCCATATACCTATCTCTGGAGCAATGATGCAACTACACAAGATTTATTAAATGTATATGCAGGTATTTATGCAGTAACCGTTACAGATGCAAATGGCTGTGAAGCTTTCGCCGTTGACGAAGTTGAAGAACCCGACTTACCACTTACTGCTTATATAGAACCTACAGATGTAAGATGTTTTGGAGAAGGCAATGGTATTGCAGACTTAATTGTGTTTGGCGGTACTCCTCCTTATTATTACTCATGGAGTAATGGAGAAATAAGCGAAGATATATACGACCTTACACCCGGATTATATAGCGTAACAATTTTTGATTCACACGACTGTGTAGCCTATGCCGAAACACATATTTATCAAGCAGAAGCACCAATGTCGGGAACAATAACCGGTAATGATGTAACCTGTAACGGAGGTTCTGATGGCAATGTTATGATTGATATTCATGGCGGTGTTCCTCCATATCACTATACTTGGAGCAACGGAAGTTGGGAAGAAGACCAGTTTGGCGTAACAGCTGGCATTTATTATGTTACTGCTACAGACGAAAACTATTGC
Source organism: Bacteroidales bacterium (assembly GCA_028702675.1). Taxonomy (GTDB): domain Bacteria; phylum Bacteroidota; class Bacteroidia; order Bacteroidales; family ML635J-15; genus JAQVOJ01. Next base: position 7,463 of record JAQVOJ010000033.1, on the reverse strand, counting down.
CATTATACACTCGCCTACGAAGTAACCGAACCCGATCCATATCTAATTCAGGTAACCGACCATCCTACATTATGTTATGGTCAAACCGGAACAATTGGAATTAGCGTTTCAGGAAACACACCACCATATACTGTCTTATGGAGTAATGGAGATAACGGGTTAACTACTAACGTAAACCCATTACACGACACAACTTATACCGCTATGGTTATTGATAGTAATAGTTGTGTAAGCCCACCTATTGAAGTACCAGTATCCGTTCATGAAGAACTAAATATGACGGTAGAAGCTGATGCTGATATGATTTGCCCCGGCGACTCAGTTAGAGTAAATGTAGATATTACAGGTGGCGGAATATCCGGAGAATATGTTATAATTAACGATTCTATTTATCAATTGCCGGTTTATCTAACTGCTGATGAAACTACAGAGTTTACATTTGTAGTTTACGACGATTGCATGTTCGATAGTATAAAGTATTTTTATACATTAGAAACTTACGAATTACCTCCGGTAAATATTTCTGCAGATAAATTAAACGGTTGTGCTCCACTCACTGTTCAATTCTTCGAACACAGTCCAGACATCGGACAGCGATATATCTGGAATTTTGATGATGGTGATTTTGAAAACTTGTCATTTGACAAAAATCCCGTTCATACATTTAGAAATTCAACTACATATTATGTTAAACTTGAAACTGAATCGGTAGATGGATGCAGAAACGAAGACATTATTCCTATCGTAGTATTTCCGGTACCCCGTGCTGATTTCAGAGCTTCCAGTACTAATATACATATGGCAAGTCCAAATGTGTCTTTTACCAATTTTACAGTTGGAGGTTTTTATTACACTTGGGATTTTGGAGACGGCGCTGGAACTAATGTAGAAAGCCCACAACATAATTACTCTTTCCCCGGAACATACAACGTAGTATTAGCAACTGAATCATTATACGGTTGCGTTGATACAGCTTCTGTAGAAATAAATGTTTCGGGCGAAATGTTAATTTATGCTCCAACGGCATTCAGTCCAAATCATGACGTAATTAACGAAAACTTTATAATTATTGGAGACGGTATTGATATTGAAACTTTTAAAATGGAGATTTATAATAGATGGGGCGAAAGTATATATGTTACCGAAGATTTTGAGTATGGATGGGATGGTACATCAAAAAATAAAGAATGTCCTGAAGGAGTATATAGTTGGATAGCAACTTTTGAAGATTTGTACGGAAACCCATACACTATGACAGGGCAAGTAACTCTTATTAAATAGAATATCTATAACTATAACATAACAAAAAAGAGGTGCATAATGTACCTCTTTTCATTTTTAATATCATAAAATAATATAATACAAAATTTTGCTGTAATAAAAATTTTCTATATTTGCCTCGTTAAACCAACCCATAGATGATATGAGGAAAGTTCTATTTTTAATTGCGATAACCCTTACCACAACAGGATTACTGTTTGCTCAAAAGGCTACAATTACAGGTAAAATTACCGAAAAATCTAGTGGAGAACCATTAATAGGTGTTAATGTTATCCTCAAAGCTCAAAACCCTGCTGATAGCACACGAAACACAGGAACAACAACCGACTTTGATGGTAACTATTATCTTGAAATAACACCTGGCACATATTATATCACATACCAATATGTTGGTTTTAAAAAACAAACCGAATCGGTAAGCCTAACACATGGTAGTATTAAGCAAATTGATATTGCCTTAATTGCTCAAGCTGAGCTAATAGATGAGGTAGTAGTAAGTGCCGGTAAATTTGAACAAAAATTATCGGAAGTTACGGTTAGCATGGAAATACTAAAACCTCAAACAATCGAAAACAGTAACGACTTTGATGTAAGTACGGCTATTAATAAAATACCTGGTGTTGATATTAATAATGCCCAACCTAGTATAAGGAGTGTTTCGGGATGGAGTTACGGAGCCGGAAGTCGCGTTATTATTCTTATGGATGAACTCCCAATTATGTCGGCAGATATTGGTGATGTTAAATGGAATTATATTCCTGTTGAAAACATATCTCAAATAGAAGTTGTAAAAGGTGCCAGTTCTGCACTATTTGGAAGTTCTGCATTAGGTGGAGTAATAAACATAAGATCCGCATATCCAAAATCGCAACCCGAAACTAAAGTAACCTATTTTGTAGGAACTTACGATTTACCCAAAACCCAATCATTGATTTGGTGGGACGACGGTTTCTTTAGAGAACAAAAGGGCGACTTTAAACCAATAATGCTTAGAAAAGAATTGTTTTACTACTTCGAAAATCCTATGTATTCAGGATTATCAGTTTCTCATGCTCAGCAGTTTGGTAATTTAGACCTTACTATGGGAGCAAACCATTTTACCGACGAAGGTTATAGATATAATAATTATGAATACCGAACACGAGCAAATATCAATTTAAGATACAGAAGTAAGAAACATCAAGGATTAGCTGTTGGTGTTAATACAAATTTTATGGCAGTAGAAAAATCTGATTTCTTCTTTTGGCATTCTGATACTGCAGCTTATTTACCCAACCCCAATATAGACTTTTATGCACCTACCGAAGGTTATAGAACTACAATAGATCCATATTTTCAATATTTTAAACCAAATGGCAGTAAATATTCATTACGCACAAGATACTTTAGGACAGCCAATCATATTTGGGCTGACTCTACCAAAGACTCAAAAGGAGATTTATTCTATGCAGAATATCAGTATCAAACAGTTTTAGAAGAAAAAATAAACATAACAGCAGGAGCTACTGCAGCCTGGTCTATGGTTACTAGTCGTTTGCTTGGAGAGCATTATAGTAGCAACTTTGCAGGCTATGGTCAATTAGATTGGCGTTTTGGTCGCCTTAAAGCATCACTCGGACTGAGAGCCGAATACTTTAGAGTTGATACAGCAGAAAGCTATTCAAATGTTACAATCGGAAAATGGAATATTCCTTTGCAACCGGTAATGCGAACAGGACTAAATTATGAATTAGCCGAATATACTTTTTTAAGAGCCTCTTTTGGTCAAGGTTACCGCTTCCCTGCTATATCCGAAAAATATACGGCTACAACTCTTGGTATGGGTATTGGAATTTATCCTAATCCTTATCTCGAACCGGAATCAGGTTGGAGTACAGAAATAGGAATAAAACAAGGTTTTAATATTAATAATAAATGGCGTGGATTTGTTGACGGTTCTCTATTTTGGCAAGAAATTGATAACATGATTGAATTTACATTTGGCTTTGTTAATCCCGATGATTATCAACCTGTAGGAATGGGCGAAAGCTCTACCTTTGGACTCCAAGCTAGAAATATGGGAGATGCAAAAATATACGGAGCCGAAATATCAGGAAGTTTAATTGGAGAAATTGGACCTTTCGAGACCAACATTATGCTCGGATACACATACACAAATCCACTAAACAAAGCAGGTACAGATACTACATATTCTACTGATGATCCATACCTGAAATATCGCTACTTACATTCAATAAAAGCAGACATAAACATAGAATCAGAAAGAATAATTTTTGGCATAAATTGTATATTCCATAGTTCATATAAAAATATAGATAGATTTTTTGCTGACGAAAGAGATGTAATTGACCCAGGATATGAATTCTGGAGCAGAGTATTACTTCCTGCATATATGGAATATCGAAGAGAACATGCTGACGATTCGTTTTTTGAGCTTGAAACTAGATTCGGGTTTAAATTTAGTGATAATATAAAAGCTTCTCTTATTGTTAAGAATCTATTAAACGCAGAGCAGGTAGGACGCCCTGGCGACATGAGACCTCCACGTAGATTTGAAATTCAACTAACTGCAAAATTTTAATTATTATTTGATCTATATGATATTATTATTATAAATTTGTAATCATTCTTAAATCATAAAATTATGAAAAAACTAGTACTAATTATTGCAATAATTGTTTTTGCAATGGGGCTTTCAACAAATGTTTATAGCCAACAACCTTGTGTTCCGGACGAAGCTTGTATTGATACGGCAGACCCTGGACAAATTTGTCCTATGGTGTTCCCAAACGGTTATGTTAATGTTCCTTATGAATTAACAATAACTTTTATTCCACCAACAACATTTGAAGCTATGGGTATGCAAGTACCTGTACAAAAAATTGTTATTAATGAAGTAACAGGTTTACCTCCCGGATTACAATGGGATACCGATGCAGACGAATTCATCCCAACAGACCCTATTACAAGGTATTGCGGAATAATATTTGGCATTCCAACACAAGAAGGCGAATATCAATTCGATTTCGATGCCACTGTAACAGTTGACCTTATGGGTGGATTTGATGTTGGTATTACCGCTGCAGATTTAGATTATCAGCCATTACTAATTATAGAAGCAGAAGAAAATGCTCCTCCAATTGCTGCATTTAGTGCCAGCGAAACAACAGTTCCGGGTGGTACCGAAATAAGCTTTACAGACGAAAGCATAAATGCAGATACATGGCAATGGACATTTGAAGGAGGAAACCCTCCTAACAGCACAGATCAAAATCCTACTGTAGTATATAATACTCAAGGAGTTTATGATGTAACACTTGTAGTTACAAATACAAACACAGGAGACACAGATACATTTACCGAAACAGACCTCATTACAGTAACTTCAACTGTACATATTACTCCCGAATTTTCAAGCAAATATAATGTATTTCCAAACCCAACTACAAACAACTTTACAATCGAAGGTAACAAAATTGCAAACTTAAAAGTAATTAACTCTATCGGTCAAGTAATGTTTGAAACTAATGAATCTACTAATAGCATTAAAGTTGACGTTTCAAATTGGGCTGCTGGTTGGTATATACTCGAAGTAAATGACGGGAACAGTACTGTAAGAACAAATATTTCTGTCGAATAATAAAATTCTTTTATTTAGAAAAAAGTCATTCAAATCTGAATGACTTTTTTATTTTATAACTTTAATATATACTCTATTAAGAACATTTTAAGGAATCTTATGCTGAATTTTTAAAAAAATTCGTTTCTTTTGTATTAACATTACTTCAAATAATAATTAAAATAAAAGTATTATGAAAAATTTGTTACTATTAATTCTTAGTTTCTTCATGTTATTGTCTTTGAGTTCACTAGCCGACGAAGGTATGTGGATACCTGGACACATGAGTAAAATGAATTATACCGATATGGAGAAATTAGGCTGTAAACTTACTCCCGAGCAAATATACAGCATTAACGGATCAAGCATCAAAGATGCTATTTTTCAATTAATTGGCGAAGGTGGACAAGGTTTCTGTACCGGTGAAATAGTCTCAGAAAAAGGACTATTATTCACAAACCATCATTGCGGATATCAAGCTATTGCAAATTTAAGTTCTATGGAGAACAATTACTTAGACGACGGTTATTGGGCAAGAAACATTGACCAAGAAATTCCTGTGCCAGGGGTTTCCGTTAGTCGTGTAGTTCGTATCGATAACGTAACTGAAAGGGTATTAGCCGATATTAATGATGAAACATCAGAAAGCGATAGAAGCAGTATGATTTCTAAAGTTATACGCGAAATTGAGAAAGAAGCTACTACCGACAATCACTATAAAGCAAAAGTAAAAGAAATGTATCAAGGTGGTGAGTATTATTTATTTATTTATGAGGAATTTGGAGATGTACGTTTCGTTGGAGCTCCTCCATCATCTATAGGTAAATTTGGTGGAGATACCGATAACTGGATGTGGCCCCGCCATACAGGCGACTTCTCAATTTTTAGAGTATATATGTCGCCGGATGGAATGCCTACAAGCGAATTTGCCGAAGACAATATCCCTTACAAACCTTTGCATTATTTACCAATTTCAATAAAAGGACTTAAAGAAGGTGATTTTACAATGATTATGGGATACCCCGGAGAAACAGAAAGATTTTTATCTGCCGCAGGAATGGTATATAAGCGTGATATTTTTGACCCTACACTTGTCAATCTTTTTAGCGTAATGCTTGAACAAATGAAAAAACATATGGACGCCGACAAAGAAATCCGTCTGGCTCTAGCAGATACTTATGCCGGATTTGCAAATGCTCATAAATTATTTAAAGGAGAAGCTCACACCCTTAAAACTACAGATGCAATAGAACAAAGAATTGAACTCGAAAAAGGCTTTACCGAATGGATAAATGCCGACAGTAACCGAAAGAGTAAATATGGAAGCATTATACCTATCCTCCAAGAAAAATATGGTAATGCCAAAGATGAAACCGAAGGGCTATTATACGTTTCTATTGGACTTTTACAAAGCAATAGCAATGCTATGAATGCTCAAGCATTTATGGGCTTAGAATCATTATTAGAAGACTCTAAAGGGAATGCCGAAAGTATAACAGAATTTTGCGAAGAAATGAAACTTGATGTTGACGAAATGTTTGATGGATATTTTCCTGAAGCTGACAAAGATGTTTTTAGTGCAATGCTTAAATTATATATAAAAGATATTGAACCCGAAAAAAGAAGTCCTGTATTTAGCGAATATATTTTAAGTAACTTCAAAGGAAAAACAGAAGAAGAATCTATCGACAAGTTTATTGATGCTGTGTATTCAAAAAGTATTTTTACTGATAAAGACCGTATGTTAGATTTTTTAAACAAACCCAAACAAAAAACTCTTACTAAAGACCCTATTTATCAATATGTTCAAGGAATATTTTCGGGAATATTCACTCTCCAATCAAACTACTTATCATTTACCAGTGAAATTGCTGTTGCCGAAAGACTTTACATAGAAGCTCTTAGAAAATATCAAACTGATAGAGTTTTTTATCCAGATGCAAATTCAACTCTAAGGCTCACTTATGGAACAGTTAATGACTACGACCCAAGAGATGCAGTGCATTATCATGAGTTTACTTATGCAGAGGGGATTCTTGAAAAATACGTTCCTAATGACTTAGAGTTTGATGTTGATCCAAAATTAGTTACATTAATCCAAAATAAAGACTATGGAAGATATGCAGACCATACAGGAAGTGTGCCTGTTTGTTTCTTAAGCGACAACGACATCACAGGCGGAAACTCAGGAAGCCCTATCTTAAATGGCGAAGGACATTTAATTGGGTTGGCTTTTGACGGAAACTGGGAATGGCTCTGCAGCAACTTAATATTTAGCTCAGAACTCCAACGTACAATAAATGTGGACTCTCGTTATGTACTATGGATAATAGATAAATTTGCAAATGCTCAGTATATTATGAATGAGCTTGATATAAGAGAATAATTTTTTCCCTGATTAAAATAAAAAAACCTGATTTTTTTTAAAGTCAGGTTTTTTTTTACTCAATTCATTCTAAAAGATTGACTCATCAATGAACTAATCTAATAATCTCTTTATAAGATAATAAGACTCTTCGGTACAGTACATATATTCATCCTTCTTATATCCACTCAAACTATT
>JAQVOJ010000120.1 GCA_028702675.1 Bacteroidales bacterium | reverse complement strand
TGTATTGAAACACAATGGCAAACAGGTGAGGCAATAAATATAGAATCGTTACCCCAGGGTATGTATTCGATACAATTGCATGCAGGAGGTAAAATATATGTTGGGCAGTTTGTTCGGGACTTCGAGTGAATCGCTCGAAATCCAGGGATAAACAGATAGCTTCAACCCTTTGGGTTTCGCTATGACGTTTTAAAGGAAAGGAAATATGATATGACGGAGATAAAAAATAGATTAATTCTTTTATTAGGAATATTGTTTGTGTGCCCCTTGTTTACTCAAGCACATAATCATACAGTAGCAGCAAAAGCACGTTCTTTACTTTTTCTTAACAATGCATGCGATTATGAAGAACCAATCTATTATCCATCGCAGATAACTTCCCGTAAAATGAGGGTAAGTAACGAAGCAGAAAAAGAAACAGGCTACTTTAATGTATATCCTAATCCTGCTACGGATTTTGTACAGGTAAGTTGGAAAACAAATGACAATATTGAAGCTATAGGCATAACAATTTCAAATGCTTTGGGTAATTATTTAATAAATAAGAGTATATCAGGTAAAGAGAACACTATTATTATATCTCTTAAAGAATTTACACAAGGAATATATTTGTGTACAATCCATTATTCTGATGGTACTTCCGAAACTAAAAAAGTCACTTTAATTAAGTAGTACTATGAAAAAACAAGTTTTACTTGTGGTACTACTTATATCATGTTGGTTTGTGTCACATTCACAGGAGAGGTTCTATAATATTTATGACGGATGGCAAAGTTATGAAGCTTTTTGTGATGACAGTTTCTATTATATTGCAGGGCTTAATCCGTGGGGTTCAACAAGTGTTGAACACTCTTTGCTATTTCAAACAATTAGCTTAGATGGCACAAATACAGGTCAAAACTTCGAATTATTTATTGATGGATATATTTCAACTACAGCAACTTATGCATCAGACGCTTTTGTAAAAACAAGCAATAATTTATATACAGTAGGTCAACTTGTTATAGCTAATAATAATTATGTTCCTTATTTTGCAAAGTTTGATTTCCCAGTAACTGACACTATTTATACTATTGATTATCCTATAATATTTGAGGAAATAAAAACATATTTTACAAGTTTAATTTATAGAGATTCAAGTTTTTACGCTTTAGGTCAAAGCAGTGACGGTTCCTACAACATCGGCATGTCTTTCCATAAACTCGATACCCTCGGTAATATAGAATTCAGTCGTAATTATTTTGCATCGCCGGGTTTTAGCGATATTCGTAAACCCATACAAATATTCCCTACTGCCGACAAAGGTTTTATTCTTACTTACGAAGAATGGGAAGATAATTATCAACAACCCCAATATAACCTGAATGCCATGCTACTCAAAATCGACAGCCTCGGAAACGAACAGTGGCGGCGTATGTTGGGGCACAACGATACTCTAAACTATAACCCATTCCTGTTTAACAAACCGGATGGGAACTATTTTGCCGTGTGGACAGATCCGGCAATTGTTGGACCTTTTGAGTGGTCGCATTATCAAGATAATGATTCATCAAGTGTTTGGGTTGCTGAACTGAATACATCCGGATATACACTTTGGAAAAAAGATTTAAAGTATGATATTCCTGAAATACAAGTTGATGGAGGATTTTACATTCACGATATTTACCAGGATTCATTAAATAACATGTATTTATGTGGTTGGCTAAGTTACATCGGTCGCAGAGGTTTTCTAATAAAAATAGATAGCACAGGAACAGGTCAATGGATACGATATTATGATTGTTACCCTGAAAACCCTGCAATTTACGATTGTTACACTAAAATTTACAGCCTCACACCAACTTCTGATGGTGGCTTTATAATGGCAGGAGAATATTTTAGCCCTTCCAGCGAAATGTTTCCCGCAGGTATTCAGGCTTCGTTGGTAATAAAAGTTGATGAGTGCGGTTGCTTAGAGGAGGGGTGCAATCCCGAATGTTATACCGATATTCCGGCTTTACAAACTATACATTTACCTGAACTCAAACTTTACCCAAACCCCGCCCATAATAAAATTTGGTTAAATAGCGAACATAATAAAGGAATAGTTAAAATATTTGCAATAAACGGTACAAATTGTATTGAAACACAATGGCAAACAGGTGAGGCAATAAATATAGAATCGTTACCCCAGGGTATGTATTCGATACAATTGCATGCAGGAGGTAAAATATATGTTGGGCAGTTTGTTCGGGACTTCGAGTAATTGGATTTCGAGCGGTGTATCGAGCTTGTCGAGATGTGGTTTTGCGGTATGCCTCGTAATTGCGATGAAAGCTTTTGTTGAAGAAGTCCTGCTCTTGTTGTCTCATTACACTTAGAATCAATAAAATTCGGCACTGGTTTTACCTCAATTTCACTCAGCTTACCGCTCAATGTCCGAAAAGATTGGACTTTGAGCGGTGTATCGCAATTTAGTGTACCTCCCTGTGTCCAATTAACTACGTATTTCGATACAAAAATGAGAATTAAAACAAACTAATACCTATTTGCTTATGGATTTTTACTATTTTGTTCTAATTTTGAGAATCATTAAGTATTAAATATGCTATTTAAAATTTTTGGAAGTGCAGTTCAGGGAATAGAAGCTCGTACTATTACTATTGAAGTTAACTCGGGACGAGGGTTTAAGTTTTTCCTTGTAGGTTTACCCGATAATGCTGTTAAAGAAAGTCAACACCGTATTGTAAGTGCCTTATCGAACAACGGATTTAAATGGCCGGGAAAGCAAATCACAATTAATATGGCTCCTGCCGATATTCGTAAAGAAGGTGCTGCTTACGATTTGCCGCTAGCAATTGGGATTTTAGCAGCATCAGAACAAATATTTATTGAACAACCCGATAGTATTGTAATGATGGGAGAACTTTCGCTCGATGGCGAAGTAAAACCAATAAAAGGAGCACTACCTATGGCTATAAATGCCAGAAATCAAGGTTTTGATGAAATAATTCTGCCAATAGATAATGCTCGCGAAGCCGCAGTAGTAGAAGGACTTAAAGTTTATGGCGTAAGCCACTTAAAAGAGGTAACAGAATACCTCGAAAATGGCATTGAACCGGAACTTATACAAGTGGATATAGAGAAAGTACTAAATCAAGATTTAGACAATCCTCTTGCCGATTTTGCCGAAGTAAAAGGTCAGGAAAATGTAAAACGAGCTTTAGAAGTAGCTGCTGCAGGTGGTCATAATATTATAATGATAGGTCCTCCTGGTGCCGGAAAAACCATGCTAGCCAAACGAATGCCGGGAATTATGCCACCACTCACATTGGACGAAGCTCTTGAAACAACCAAAATTCATTCTGTAGCAGGGACTATTGGAGTTAAACAAACTCTTGTAACGCATCGACCGTTTAGGTCTCCACACCATACAATTTCAGATGTTGCACTGGTTGGCGGCGGAACATATCCACAGCCCGGAGAAATTTCTCTGGCTCACAACGGAGTTCTATTTTTAGACGAACTACCCGAATTTAAAAGAAGCGTTCTCGAAGTAATGAGGCAACCTCTCGAAGATAGAGTTGTTACTATAAGCAGAGCTAAATTTACAGTTGAATATCCGGCAAGCCTAATGCTAATAGCTTCGATGAACCCCTGCCCTTGCGGATATTATAACCATCCCGAAAAAGAATGTGTTTGCTCACCGGGTATTGTGCAAAAATATCTGAACCGCATTTCGGGACCTTTGCTCGACCGTATTGATATACACCTCGAAGTAGTTCCTGTGCCATTTAAACGACTTGCCGAAAAAACTACTGCCGAAAAAAGTACCGACATCAGAAAACGAGTAATAAAAGCAAGAAAAATTCAGGACGAAAGATTTGCCAATATCGAAGGTATTTATTGTAATGCACAAATGAATACTAAATTAATAAGAAAACACTGCGCCCTTGATGATACAAGTTTGCAAATGATAAAAACTGCTATGGAAAGACTTGGACTATCGGCACGTGCTTACGACAGAATACTTAAAGTCTCGCGTACAATTGCCGACTTGGAACAATCTGAAAATATACTCCCCGAACATCTTGCAGAAGCAATTCACTACCGTAGCTTAGATAGAGAAAACTGGGCTGGTTAAACTAAGTAAGAATTAAGTTTTAATAAATATTTTACTATCGAAAACAAATGTCATTTTAAAATTATATTTTAGCAAAAAAATAATCGAATGAAAAAAATATTGGTAATATGTGTTTTGGTAAGTGTAGTTCTTATTTCTTGCAAAAATAATTGTAATCAGAAAGTAAAAATAGAAGAGTCGCAAGATTATTTAATAAACTCAGTATTATGGTACCAGTGTTCCGGTGAAATGCGAGCATCTTATTATCAGGCTTTTATGCTTGCAGAATTAATGCTCGAAAAAAACCTTAAAAACGACACTTCAACAAAACCTGCCGCTGTGGTACTCGATATAGACGAAACTTTGCTTGATAATAGCAACTTTAATGGCAATATGATTCTCGAAAATAAGTCTTTCGATCAGCAAGATTGGTTTAAATGGACTGAAAAAGCTGAAGCTAATGCTTTACCGGGAGCAATTGAATTTCTAAATTTTGCTAAAGAACTTGGAGTAGAAATTTTCTATATCTCTAATAGAATGGAAGAAGAACTAAACCAAACTATCACAAACATGGATGCTCTTGGTTTTCCCGAAACAAAACCCGAACATTTTATGCTTAAATCTACTACAAGCAATAAATTTGACAGACGTAACATAATACTCGAAAACTACAATATAATTCTTTTTGTAGGCGACAATTTGGGAGATTTCAATAACGATTTCGACAATAGAACTGATAATTATGCCTTTGAATCTGTGGATGCTAATAAAGATATGTTTGGTACAAAATACATAATATTACCAAACCCAATGTACGGAACATGGGAAAAAGGGGTGCTTACCGGCGAAGGAAATAAAACCGAACAACGCAAATCTCATATCAGAGGATTTTAACCCAAGAGTATGTATAAAATTTTTATTTTAGAAATATTACTCACATTTTATTCAATATCGTTTTCTCAAAACATTGACACTGTTTATTCTAACGAAGTATTTCTTTTATTAAACAACAATAAGTTTAATTCTATTATTATTGATGGTAGAGATAGCGTAATGTTCTATTCGGGACATATAGAAAATGCAAAATATATTAATGCATTTTCAGAAACAGCAAATAAACAATTAGAGCAATATCTCGAAAGTGATACATTATTTGTTTACTGCACCAAACAAAGACGCTCCGAAACAATTATTGATATGCTTATAAATCTCGATTTTAAAGGAAAAGTAATTTACATGCAGGACGGTATAAACGGATGGAAGAAAAACGATTTCCCTGTCGAAAAAATGGATTGATGAAAACAAAACTAATTCTTTTGGGTTTTTCTATATCACTTCTATTTACTGGCTGTAAACCAATAATGTACACAATATACGGCATTAAAAAACCTGCGGTAGAAAGTGAAAAATCTATAAAAGATAAGGCTATAAAATTCAGTTTAGACACTTCAAACATTGTAACTGTAAGTCCTGACGAGTTTCTGTATGTTATTCAAGGTCAAGGTATTCCCGATGGTGAAATATTTGATAGTAATGGTCATTTTATAAATTATCGACAAACAAATACCGAATGTAATGCTGGTCTTTTTGATTTTATCCCAAATTTAAAGACAGACACTACATACATAACAAACGACAGCATTTTGCTAGTTGAAAAAATAAAAAAATTCAGAAATTTTAATGGAAATATGTTGGAACAAATCGAAAGTGCTGATTTCTATTTGCTCATTTACTGGACTGTATGGACGGGTAAACTTAATAAAGATCATGTAAAAATTTGGGAAGATTTGGCTAATAATAATCAAAACTGCGACATAAGAATTATTAAGGTTAATCTTGATATGCAAGATTACTGGGACGAACAAAAGCTCAAACCAATTTGGGATATAATGAGGGTAAAATAAATATTAAGTTGTATATATAATCACTAAAAGCACCAATTATATGTATTCAGATATAATTTTAGTAAAATTTTAAATTTTAAATTTGTTTGCATATAGTTTACCTATTACTATTAAATTTAAACAATAACTCAGGTTGAACTAGCCTGCGTTGTTTCCTCCTAGAACCCATACAAATCCAAAACCAAGTCCACCAGTACCTATAAATACTCTGTAAAAAAACGATAACCGACAGATATTACCTGAACAAGATCGTAATCATAATCGGTATAGGTGGTTAGTGAATAAACATCAATGGGAGTATATGCCAATCCAAGCTTTAACCCGCATTATTCATCGCTTATTTTTGGCTGGCTCGTAACAAGTTGTTAGTCAGTGGATTGGCACGGTGCTTATGGTTTTATTATTAGCCAAATTTTGAGAAAGCTTACAATTATCTTTGTGCATCTGCTTCGTTGCAAAACTCTTGAAATATAAGGATATATCTGCAAGTTTCGACGCCTACCAGCTACACAAAGCTAATCGTATGAATAATGCGGGTTAATTCAGGATGATGATTTTTTCTTCCAAAATAAATATCAAAACCGCCATGTGCACCCACCGATGCGTAACTTATTATCTCGTAAAATACCCACGTTGCTCAGGCATAAATGCCATAATGAATTACGTCTTTGTGCCAACACATATTATAAGATAAATTAAGAGGTGTAGCAAATAGCAGGCTTGAGCCGCTAAATGAAATTTCTTGAGTTCTTTTAGTCCACAATTCTTCATCAAGCTTTTGCGAAAAAGAATTAAAGCTTAATAACAAAGCCGCAATAATCAATAAATATATTTCAATTTTCTAATTTCTTCTTAATAAGCTCAGGATTATGTTTATGCTTAAAGAAGATTGCAAATAGAACAGTAACAACTAGAGCATAAGCAGCAAATGTCATCCAAATTCCTTCCCAATTAAAATTCCCATCGGCTTGAGTAAAGAATTGGTCGATAATAATACCGCTAGCCCAGCTACCTAAAATTGCACCA
>JAQVOJ010000119.1 GCA_028702675.1 Bacteroidales bacterium | reverse complement strand
ATAGAATATCGGGCAGAGCACGCAGAAAGCCAGCGAAAATTAAAAGATCTATTATGGATATCTGACAGGAATAGGCTTGTCCTAAATTATGTTTAAAAAATTGCTCGGTTTTTACGGGCTAAAACAAACAGGTTTAAATGCATTATTATCAGTTTCTGTTGATTTATTTGTTCAATATCACAATCTTACTACTGAAAATAAATCATTTTTAAACAGTTTTATAAGTGGTTCATCACGAATTGATGGAAAAGGGAAAACCGTTGGGCGAACAAATAATGAAAAGTCACAAGAAATATTGAAAAGAGGTTTCTTAAGAGAATGTCTTATTAATGCTATTATAAAGACCAAATGGATAATGAATGAGGATAAAGAAATTAGCAAGAATCTTATCTACTATTTTGTTTTTAAAAAGTGTAATAACCCGATAATTCCGGATAACAGAAAAATTATTTTTGCTGAGGGAATTAATGCTGGTTTTAAAAATGATTTTATATTATCTACTCATCTTTTATTACCTCAAATTGAGAATAGTATAAAAATTCTTGCTGATAAATGTAATTTATTAACCGCCAAAATATATGAAGATTTGCAGCATGATAATACATTGGGGGGAATACTTGATAAACTCATCAACATTTCAGATTGTGAATTTATAAAAGAATTAAAAGACTTTTTAGTGGAAACAAATAGCATCAATTTTAGAAATGAGGTTGCTCATGGTATTTGTGAACCATCTCAAATTGATTATTATGGTATTTATCTATGGTGGTTAAGCTTAAAATTAATAGAAGACAGAGAAAATTTATTTGAAGATATGATAAGTACAACCGCTAACACACAATAAAAAACATAGGGCAGAAAGTGCTAAATTTGAACGAAATAACATTTAATAAACGGCTCGGTAACTTGATAAGTTGGTGCTTCGAAATGCCCTACGTTTCTTATTGCCATCCGTTGTAGGCAAGTTAAACAGACACTAACAGCATAAATATTAAATACTAAAATTAGAATAATGGAAACAAAAATTTATTCCGCGAATGCATTCGGTAACAAAGACAAAGTTCGATTTATCATTGATGGCAGCAAAATTTATTCTACTAATGCTTTTGGCAATAAGGACAAGGCTATTCTCATTATTGAGAATGAAAAGATTTTCTCAGCCAACGCCTTTGGGAACAAAGACAAGACAATTTTAATAATTGAAAATCAAAGAGTTTTCTCAGCTAATTCTTTTGGAAACAAAGACAAAACAATTTTGGTAAAAGAGAACAATAACATCTTCTCAGCTAATTCTTTTGGAAACAAAGACAAAACAATTTTAATAATTGAAAACCCCAAGATCTATTCTGCAAATGCTTTTGGCAACAAAGACAAGGCACTGTTCATAATTGATGGAGGCTATAGTTTATCTGGATTGATTGGATTTCTGAGTCAGTCTGGAATCTTTTAGAAAAAATAAAACCTGCCTACAACAAAAACTATATGTCAATTGCCGTTTTCATGCTGACAACAAGCCGTGTAGCCCGCAACAGCGGTTTCGTGGCTCGACAGATAAGCAATCCGCAGTCGGTAACTGCATATAGTTCCATCCGTTGGGCGTAATGCCACGAAACTACCGAAAACGAATGGAATTCAAAGAGATTAAAATTTAAAACTGATTTGATAATGAAATATGTTTGTCCCTTGATTACTGTATCTGACATGAAACTGGCTCGTGATTTTTACGAGACTTTATTAGGACAAAAGGTAAAATATGACTTTGGCGAAAGTGTTACCTTTCATGGTGATTTTGCAATTCATCTGCAAACTCATTATAAAAACCTGATTGATAATAGAGAAATAAAATCTGGTGGAAATAATTTCGAGTTGTATTTTGAATCAGATACGATAGAGTTGATAGTTGAGAATTTAAAGAAAAGTAAGATTATATTTGTACACGAATTGCGCGAACAACCATGGCGACAGAAAGTCGTAAGATTCTATGACCTTGATAAAAACATAATTGAGGTTGGTGAGACTTTGGAGCATTTATCTTTTAGACTAAGAAAAGAAGGATTATCGTTTGAGCAAATATCTGAGATTACAAATATGCCGATTGATTTTGTGATTGATTCGATTGAAAAATACGAGAAAAACAAATAAAGCACATACGCCCAACACGCGGTCATAAAACATAGCGGTTTTAGTGCAATTTGCAGACTCAGTTCTTGCTGGCAAAGTCTGTATAGGGGGATAGGTTCGCAGTCACGCACTCCGCTACGTTTCATACCGCCAACCGTTAGCAACAAACCTAAAAAAAGACAAAGAAAGTATCGAAACTGAAAGAAAATGAGAAAGACAAAGGAAGGACTTGTTTTCACAAAACATCATTTAAACTCGTTTGACGAAATATTAGAACATATCATAAATAGTTCTAATCAAGTAATTGATTTGGATGAATGTCAAATTAACGAAACTTTCGATTTAAGGGTAGTTTTAGCAGAATTAAAAAAAACACCGGCTTTTTCAGATAAAATTTCAATAAAACAGGATGTCAACGAATTCGGATACAATGTGTTCTATTGCATTTTGGGAATTCCATTTAGATGTGAAACGACTATATTTACTAAAGGAGCTTATTTTGAGTTAGTTGAATTCAAAGATTTCGTGATATTCGTAGGAGCAGTTTTTGAATCAGATTATTCATTTAAAAAATCCATTTTTCATAATTCTGTTAACTTTTCAACTGTTGATTTTGAAGCTAAAGAATTACCACGACAAACAATTCAATTTTTTCGAACAATTTTCAAAAGTGATGTTTCATTCTTCAATGCATATTTTCATTCACTTGTAAATTTTAGGCTTGCTACATTTTATGACGGAGTAGATTTTGGCGAAGCAGAGTTTTCAAACATTGATTTATCAGGTGTTGAGATGAAAAATGATGCAAAGCTTATCAACTATGAAACAGCTACATTCCAATTGGTCAACAATAGAATTACTGGTTTATATTTAAAACAGTATGCTTTAAAAATGAACGATTCAGTAAATGTGTTGAAATTCAAAAAAATGGAGATGGATGCATATCGTAGATATTTAATTTCAAAACTATCAACAAGTGAAACATCAGGCATAGCATTAGTTAAAAATAAGATTGACACACTTTTAGATTTAGCTATTTTATATCTTAACAAATGGAGTAACTCTCATGGCAATAATTTTCTAAAGGGAGTATTATTCACACTCACGATGTGGTTTGTTTTTTTTAGTTGGTTTATAATTACACGAGATGGTATTGGAAAAACTTTTATCTGGACTGATGGACAATATCTAAAAGAGGCAGTCAATTATTTATGGATATTTAATGGCATTGAAGAAATTATGAAAGATAATACTGTTTCATGGGGAAATATTATCCCTTATTTTCTAGGAAAGATTTTAATGACTTATGGTATTTATCAAACAATCGCTGCGTTTAGAAAATATAACAAATAGAATAAAATTAAATTAAATAAAGGTCAGTTGCTAACACATGGTATAAGGCATGGCTGGGTTTATGAGGATCCGACAAGTCGAATCTCGTTCCAACCTCAGTTTCGGTCGGACACTCAGACTCTCGTCTGATCGCCACAACCTCATACCACAACCGTTATGGGCAAGTGTAAAAATACAGAGTCGTGCATTTTAAGAGAACGATTCATGTAAACGACAGAAATATGAA
Source organism: Bacteroidales bacterium (assembly GCA_028702675.1). Classification (GTDB taxonomy): domain Bacteria; phylum Bacteroidota; class Bacteroidia; order Bacteroidales; family ML635J-15; genus JAQVOJ01. Next base: position 3,350 of record JAQVOJ010000119.1, on the reverse strand, counting down.
TAGAAAGATTTGGGAAATGTATAAATCCTCTGACAGAGGAAGAGAAATGATTGATTTGTTTTCATTTTATGCAGATACTGATATAGACATATTTGAAAAGAAATTTGAAAGTATTCATAATCTCTTTAATAAAGAATCTAATTTAGAAACCTCTTTTTCTTGGATGTATTTAATCAGTGACAACATAACATTAAATAATTTAGGCTTTCAAGAGGAAGAAAATGTAAAAGACTTTTTTGAAAGGTTTATCGAAAACTTCGAGATTAGCATAGTCGAAGAGGACAAGGATGGTAACTTAATAAAATCTTTAAAATCTCAAGACCAAATAATACATAAACAAGAGTACCGAAAAATTTGCTCCATAATTAACAGTATATCAATAAATTTATATTCGATTTATCCACTTTTCTTTTTCCCAATACTCAATAACGAAAGATTTGATATTCTGGTAAAGAACTGCGATAGTTTAGAGATAGAATTACCTAATGTTCCCAATAGTGTGGACAAGAAAAGTCTGGTAATGTATTATTATGACATATGCGAATCGTTGGACGCATTTTCTAAGGTATATGACTTATCCGCAGAGGAGTTAAGTGCCTGTGTATATGATTTCGCCACCATTCTGCAAAATGATACTGAAATTAAAAAAGTTTTGCCAGAGCCAACAAATGTTTGGTTCACAGGTGCTAGTAAAAGCGATTATAAAACAACTTTTCAAAATCTTACTCCAGAAACCGTAAGTGGTTGGGCATGCAATGAAGCAACAAAAAGAGGTGACATCATCGTTATTTATTGCTTATCTCCGCAAAGTTTTATTCATTCAATCTGGAGAGCAAATTCAGATGGAGTGGCAAATCCATTTAGTTATTATTACAGCAGGGCTACTGTGACAAACCCAATTGAAATTCCTCCTATAACATATGCGGAGTTAAAAAATGACAAATATTGGTCGAATGTCCCGATTATTCGTAAAAATCTACAAGGCATAAATGGTGTTCAATTAACTGCAAGAGACTACGAAGAATTATTGAAACTAATTAGTTGCAAAGGCTTTGATATTTCATTATTGCCCAAATTATATTCGCCAAGCATAGAGATAGAAGTTCATTTGACTTCTGAAAAAGAAGTTGAAGAGAAATTATTAATTCCTCTACTATCTGAGTTGGGGTACTCTCAGAGTAACTGGCAAAGACAACTTTCTCAAAAAGCAGGAAGAAGTTTAAAAGCTATTCCTGATTTCGTTTTCTTTCCGAGAGGTGAAAGACATTTTCAAAATGCTCCATTTGTACTTGAAGCTAAATATTATATGAATTCTTCGAATGAAAGAATGAATGCTTTCAATCAAGCTCTTTCGTATTGCAAAATGATGTCTTCTGATTTACTCGGTTTATGTGACAAGGAAAGACTTATAATTTATAGAAGAAAAGACGGAGTATTTGACCGCTTTAATCCGAGTTTTGAGAAGCATTGGGGAAACATAAAAAAACCCGAGACATTTGCCGAATTAAAGAAAATAATTGGAAAAGAAGTAGTTGAAAAAATGAAATGAAACACCTAGCCCATAACAAAAACTATATGTCAATTGGGGTTGCTGTGAGGACAACAAAGTTCGCAGCCCGCAACAACGGCATCGGGGTTCGATTGGGACGAAGCCCGCAATCCCCAACTGCATATAGTTCCGTCCGTTAGCGGCAAGAAGGGCTAAGAACTACAAAACGAACTATGGCGATTAATAATGAAATATTAGAGAAGAGATTTAAAGAATTTTCCGACTTTGTATCAAAACAAGACGGTAAACCATTTGTCAGATTTGAATCTTCTGAGTTCATTGATAATAACGAGAATTATAAATATTCAGTTTATAACGAGGCAAGAGAAAACTTAGGGAATAAGTTTTGGAAACCAGATGATGTTGGAACAGGCAAGATTAAAAAGGCTATTGATTCAGCTATTAAGACAAGAGTTAACCATAATTATCAAATGACAGATAATAACCTTGTTGACTGGAGAAAAAAAGACAACTTCTCAAAACGAACAAATAGCCGGTCAATTGAACAATTATTTTTCGACTTATATAAAAGCAAGATTAAAGACCAAATTGCTTTTGAACGATTGATAAATGAAGGACTATCTTATCAGTTTATTGCTTACTTATTTTTCATAAAGGACTCGAATAAGTATCTGCCAATTTCACAAGAGCAGTTTGATAAGATTTTTGAGTACATTGGAATTAACGACTTCAAAACAAGAAATAATGTATCATGGGATAATTATTTTGAATTTTGCAACATTATAAAAAGCGTTCGTGATTTTCTTAAAACTAAAGACGAAAAAACAACACTTCTTGATGCACATTCTTTCTTGTGGATTTTAGGTTGGCAACTTGACTCCGACACAAAATCTGAAAAAGGTCAAGTAACTTTGAATCCTTCTGATAATATTCAATTACCAAAACCTGATTGGAATTTGATTATTACTAATCCAGAGATTACAACCGATTATGATTTGTCTATTTTTCAAGCATTATACTCATTTGAAAATCACCAAGCTTATGCCAGTCAGATTGGTTTAATTCTTGGGCATACAGGAAAAACACCACAAAGTCCGATAAATCTGGAAATAGGTCATTATGCTAAACGAATTGCAAAGCATTTTGATATTGAGTTTACAAAAAGAGAAAACCAGAAATTTAAATACTGGGATTTATTTTTCAATGGTTGGAATGAGGGTGACTTTTTCATGTGGCAATTAAAGCCAGAGATAGTTATAGTATTAGAACAAAACAAACTGACAGGAATTAAGATATTTAGCGAAGAAATATCAAATGAAGAATCGGAAGATTTATATGAAGGAGCAAAGAAAACAGTAATTGTCAATGCTTATGAAAGAAATCCCAAAGCAAGAAGTTTATGTTTAGAGCATTGGGGCACAAAATGTTCAGTTTGCGGATTTGACTTTGAAAAAAAATATGGCGAGATAGGACAAGGTTTCATACATGTTCATCATTTAATACCAGTATCTCAGATTGGGAAATCTTATCAAATTGACCCGATTTCAGACTTACGACCTGTCTGCCCGAATTGTCATGCAATTATACATTTGAAAAATCCACCGATGACTATAGAAGAGATGAAAGAATTAATAAATGCCATCCGCTAACACGCAATATAGCCAATGGCGGGGGAAGTGGCAGTTTGAAGCCCTCTGCCTCGCGTCAACATTTGTGATAATATCACACCAAATGTGCCAGTCATATCACTCATAAATGTACCGGGTGTATCACTCACAAATGTACCAGTCGTATCACTCACAAATAGGGCACATTAAAGAGTTGTAATCTTAGTCATCGT
>JAQVOJ010000118.1 GCA_028702675.1 Bacteroidales bacterium | reverse complement strand
CAGTGTAATAATCAAGCATTAACGAATTATAGTAATATTTAATAAAATTTACCTATACAAACCCTTCGCAAAGTACATACAAAACTAGAACATTTTACTTGAGCTGTGATGTAGTACAACAGGGAATACTCGCAGGCTTACAAAAACCTTCGTAATGCAGAGGGTTCGTGTTCCTGTATATTAACATTTCGTGCTTTATTATTCATAAATTCTATTCAATTTGCTATTATCAAGTTTTATTTTTGATAATCCCATAATACCTCTTAAGCATCCATCAATTAAAGTTATTGGGAACAAAACTATACCTCCAATATGCATTCCTAATTCATAAAGCAATGAACTATCTTTATATGGTTTGCCTTTGAGTCTTGATATTAGTGCACTGTATGGAATGCCGTAAATATTTCCTGCATGCATTAATTGTATTGCAGATATAATAATTTTTACCTTTAGTTTTCCATACTCATCTACCAATGAGTAATATGCGTCTTTTTTAGGAAAACCTCTTGTGTCGGCATAATGTTGAGCAAAAATGATTGCTTTGGCTTCGTTTTTATTTATAAATGTTCCGTCACCGCTTAAAAAACTATTAATCTCTTCACTGCTCATTCCTTGTTTTAAAGCCATATATGTATGGGCATATGAACATGCAGCACAACCGTTTACTTCAGTAACTGCTAATTGCAATCTTTCAACAAAGTCTTTATCGACTAATTTTTTTCTCTTGTTTTCAATCATTTTAGCTGCAGCACTTGGTATAAAAATAAAGGCACGATACATTTCCCACAAACTGAATTTTCTTTTGTATTCAGTCCTTGTGCTAATTGAATCTGGTATTTTTATGTCTTTTTTCATGATTATCTATGAATTGAATGTCTTTTTAGTATTCTTACTAAGGTCAAATTTATGTACTCATATTCATAGAGTTACAGAATCCGACATCTTCAGGATTTAGGTCAAATTTAGCAATAATTTTCTTAATTCTTGTAAGCATTTTTAGTTTCTTTTTTTGATCAAGAAAAAAATATTCTTTAGGTGGATAATATGGGATTTATTTTGTAAGCATAGTGTATATAATTACACCCTGTTTTCGTCCTTTTGCGCTTACGGTAGCTTTTCTATCCTTTCGGAATGCTTCTCTTCTAAAAAACTTAGATAAATGAGTATTTTTCAAATTTCCTATTGCATTGGCTGCTTGTCCGGGAGCTATTTTTTTACGCTTACTTTTTTTAGGAATGCGATGATTAAGTATTTTTTGCCTTGCTAATAATCATTAAAAACAAGTACGGGTGTTTGTTTGTAATTTTATATTTTTTATTTGCTATTTCTTTTTTATCTTGCATTCAAATCAAACTAACTAATTATGAAATATTTATGCGTTTTATTTGCCACCTTTATTATTAGTGTGTCGGTTCTTGCTCAAGGAGCAGGAAACTCTTTTTATTCTCAGAGAAAAGCAAAAATAGATTATTCAGAATCTTTTACGCAGGATAATTTTGCTTTTGATGGAAATTATATGCAGGGAACGTATTCTAATGATAATCAATTCAATAGAATTAACGATACTCTGTTGTACATTGATGCGAATGTTTTAAAGAATGTTAATGCTGATTCGTATCAGATTGTATTGGGTATGTCGCAAGTGGGAGAGGGATTAGATGTATGCCATAGTTTACTTAAGGAGCGTATTAATGGTTTTGTTAAAGAACTTGCTGAGATTGGTATTGCAGAAGATAATCTATTTACCGATTTTATATCGCAAACTCCAATATTTGCAATAGAAGTTGAGAAGAAATTATTTAGTAAAAAATATGTTGAAATACCTAAAGGTTTTGAATTAAAAAAGAACCTTCATATAAATTACAATAATATAGAACAAGCTGATAGAATTATTGAATTAGCTGCTAAGCACGAGATTTATGATATTATACAAGTTGATTATATTATAAATAATATTGAAATAGTTTACGAAGAATTACGAAAAGAATGTATTGCAATTATAAATGCAAAATTAATTGATTATAAAGACTTAAATGTAAATATAGAGGCACAATATACAAGCCTTGAAGAGACACATTTTTGTAGCTATCCGATAGAAAGATACAGTAGTTTTGTATCATATACACCAGAAACTTACAAAGCTCTTTCGCAAACGGCTACTTTGAGCCATGCTAATATAAACTTATTCTACAACCGAATACCATACAATAAATACGATAAAGTAATTAATCCGGTAATAAATGAACCGTGTGTTCAGTTTTCGTATCTTTGCCGTTTAGAGATTATACTTAAGAAAAAATAAGATTTATGCAGTATCCGTTAGTTTATTTGATTAGTATTTTTGTTGCATTAATAAATTTAGAATTATGAAAATAGTTTTATGGCTTATAGCTATACTTACGCTAAGCATTGTAACTGTATCACAAAATAATTTAGTTGTTTTTACAGACGATGGAGAAGAATTTATCTTATTTGTTAATAGTGTTCAATTAAATGAGATGCCAATGGCAAATGTTAAAGCAGAAAATATAACAGGAGATGGTGTTAGAATTAAATTAGCTTTTAATAATAAGAGTATTCCGGAATTATCGAAAAGTGTATATTTCGAGAATCAGGGACGTGAATATACTTTTGTTGTTAAAAAGAATAATAAGGATAAATATGTTATGCGATATATGACTGAATCGCCGATTGTTGATGTGCCCCCGCAAAACATTCCTGTTGATGAAACAGTTTATGAAAATCCTCAATATTCTGTTAATACTCCAAATGAAACAGTTACGGGAACAATAGTTACAGAAACTGTTAGTACTACTACTGGAGAGCCAATAAATGCTGGTAGTACTAGTTTTTCGATGTCGGTTACCGAAGAAGGAGTCAATATGCAAGTTAAAGAAAATGAAATGCCTGAATCTGTAAATTTTGACTTGAATGTTGGGGGAGGTGGAACCCAAACCCAAACTACTGTAACAACAACTACCACTACTACTTATAACGAAAGTGTAACAGTGCACAGTAGCGAAACAGAAGCGTATGACGCAGGTTCAGAAATAAACTCAATTGTTGTGGCAGGTAGATGCGTCTATCCGGTTGACAATACTGAATTTTCTGATATTAAGACAAGTATAAACAAGAAATCGTTCGAGGATTCAAAGCTTGTACTGGCAAAGCAAATAATAAAAAGTAAATGTTTAAAATCTGAACAAATTAGAGATATAATGAAAATGTTTGATTTTGAAGATACTCGTCTTGAATTTGCAAAATATGCTTATGAATATGTTTACGATCCCGATAACTATTATATAGTAAACGATGCTTTTCAATTTGAAATGACAATAGAAGAACTTGATGAATTTATTAGTAAATGATTTTTAATGGAGTTGAGTATTTAAACAAATAAGCTCTGTGCTTTTTTTAAGCTTTCATGTTTCCCTAAATCTAATACATCTTTATCGTTGTGTATATAGGCTCCTATATTATGATCTTTTGCAAGACGCAAATACATTGGTATTACTCCGAATTTACCTTTTTCGGTGATATGCTTAAAAATTTCTGAGCTTATTACTTGTATGCCGCTAAAAGCTAACTCTTTGTATTCCTCTCTTTCTTTTACTATTCTTTTTGCTCCTGTAGTGTTGCTATACCAGCCGCAAAGAGTATTATCATTATCAAAAAGCAAATAATTTGAGCTTGTTCTTTCTTTTACTGCAAGGCTAACTAAATTATTTGAGCTTTTATGATGTAAGTACATTTCTCTAAGGTCGATATTGCTGTAAATATCGACATTGTGGACCAAAAAATCATTGCTGTTTTCTAATAAGTTTTTTGCTTTAAGCAATCCACCTCCTGTATCTAAAAGTTTGTTTCGCTCGTCTGAGATAAATATTTCAGCGCCACTAAAACTAAGATTGTTTACATATTCAATAATTTTTTCTCCATTATGATGGATATTAATTACAATCTGATTAAATCCACTTTTTGTCAACTTTTCGATTAAATGTCCTATCATTGGTTTGCCTTTGATTGCAACCATTGCTTTGGGTATATCTTTGGTAAGTGGCATTAACCGTGTTCCTAAACCTGCTGCAAGAATAAACGCTTTCATCTTCTAATCTTTTGTGCTAAAAATAATAAATTCTGACTAATAATGTAGTTATTATTCTAATAATTGTTATTTGAGTTGTGTTTTTGAGATTTGTTACGAAAGCTTTTGTGATTGTTATTTGTAATTTGTTTTTTTAACATTGATATTTCTACTCTTATTTGTTAATTTTACACCAAAATAAATTTTAAAATTATGGATTTATTACAAGGAAAAACTGTTTTAATAACCGGTGCAGCACGAGGCATAGGTAGAGCTATTGCTTTAAAATGTGCAGACCATGGTGCGAATATTGCGTTTACAGATGTTTTAAAAAACGAGCATTTTTTAGAATTAGAAAATTTGTTGAAAGCTAAGGATATTAAATTTAAAGGTTACGTGTCGGATGCAGCCGATTACGAATCGTCTCAAAAACTTGGGGCTGAAGTTGCCAAAGACTTTGAAAGTATTGATGTTTTAGTTAATAATGCCGGCATTACCCGTGATAATTTATTAATGCGAATGAGCGAAGAGCAATGGGATATGGTAATCAACATCAATCTAAAGTCGGTATTTAATCTAACTAAAGCTATTCAAAAATTTATGTTAAAACAAAGATCGGGTTCAATTGTAAATCTAAGTTCTGTAGTAGGTGTTTCAGGCAATGCCGGACAAACTAATTATTCGGCATCAAAAGCCGGAATAATTGGGTTTACAAAATCGATCGCAAAAGAATTGGGTTCTCGTAATATTAGATGTAATGCAATAGCTCCAGGTTTTATCGAAACAGAAATGACAGCGAGTTTGCCGGAAGATTATGTAAGCGAATGGAAAGCTAAAATTCCTCTCGGCAGAGGAGGTACACCCGAAGAGGTTGCTGATTTAGTCGTCTTTCTTGGCTCAGATATGTCGAAATACATTTCAGGGCAGGTTATTAATATTTGTGGTGCAATGCTAACATAGTCATAATTTGAGCTTAATATTTCAAAATAGTTTTTGGTGGATACTTCTAATGCTAATAATATCGGGAGGATTAGCATTTGTATTGTATTACAAGGAAAAGAAGTATTCTGATTTAAAGCCATATAAGCAATTTATTATGGCCGGCTTAAGATTCTTTACGCTTTTTCTTATACTTTTTCTATTGTTTAATCCTTTAATTAAACACGAAAACGAAATTAAAGAGAAACCTATTGTAATCTTTGTTCAAGATAATAGCTATTCGATACTTTTAAATAAGGATTCTGTTTTTTATAAAAATGAATATCCTAATATCATATCAGATTTTATTGGAAACCTCAGAGTAGATTATGATGTAAAACACTTGAATACTGGCGTTTCTGTTCGCGAAGATTCAATTATTGATTTTTCTGATAAGCTAAGTAATTTTTCAGACGTTTTTTCATCAATAGAAGCTTCTTATGGCGGAATGAATATAGGTGCTGTTATTTTTGCCAGCGACGGTATTTTTAATTCAGGTTATAATCCTGTTTATGGTAATGCTGCAAAATATCCTATATATACAATTGCTTTAGGTGATACAAGTTCACAAAAAGATTTTTATATCAAAGATGTTCGTCATAATAAATTGGCTTTTATTAATAATATTTTCCCGGTAAGGCTTAGTGTTATTGCTAATAAATGTACTGGTCTTGAAACAAAGATAGAAGTACTTAAAGATGATAAAATAATCCATTCAGAGCTAATTGTGCCAGATTATGATGAATATAATCAATCAATTGATTTTGAGTTGACCGCCACAGATGTTGGGGTAAATGAATATGAAGTAAGAATAGTTCCTGTAGAAGGAGAAATAAGTGTTGAAAATAATTATTATAGTTTTGTAATAGACGTTATTGATAATAGGCAAAAAATATTGTTTTATGCTAATTCGCCACATCCTGATATTGGGGCATTAAAATATGTTGTTGATAATAACCCAAATTTTGAAGCGGATATTTATTACTCTTATAGTGTTCAACAGCCTGATTTATCAAATTATGATTTAATGGTATTGCATCAAATTCCATCATTAAGTAATAATGCTACACATATTTTCAATGATATAGAAACACTTAAAATTCCCGTATTGTATATTTTTGGCGAACAGTCTTCGCTTGCTGCATATAATCAAGTTTCAACTTATTTAAGAGTAAATTATCAGCAAAATAGTTTTGATAATGCCTTACCTCTTTTTAATCAAGCGTTTACAGCTTTCAGTATTGAGGAATCTCTATTTGAACAATTGCCGGAGTATCCGCCACTTCGTGTTGCATTTGGCGATTACGATTTTTCTGTAAATACCAGTACTCTCTTTTACCAGCTAATTGGAAGAGTTGCAACAGAAAAGCCTTTAATATCTTTCGTTAGTGTTGGTAATACAAAATATGGACTGATAATGGGAGAGGGGATATGGCGATGGAGGATTCGTGATTATCAATTAAATCAATCAACTAAAAACTTTAATGATCTGTTTAATAAGATAATACAATATCTTATTACTCAAAGAATAAAACAAAAACTTATTGTTGACACCCGAAGAATAATTTCAGATAACGACAATGTTATTATTAAGGCAGAATTATATAATGAAGCATACGAGCTTGTAAATTCGCCCGAAGTAGAGTTTCAAATTAGCGATGAAGAAGGTAAGGAGTATTCTTATATCATGAATAGATCTTCAAATGCATATACTTTGAATGCCGGAAATCTAAAAGCAGGAGATTATGGATATGTTGCAAAAACTGAATTTGATGGTAATTATTATGAAGATAGTGGTGAGTTTTTTGTTAGAGAAGTTAATCTTGAACTAATGCAAACCCGTGCTAATCATTCAATGCTAAATATGTTAGCTCTTAAAAATGGTGGAGAAATGTTTTATTATAGTGAAATTGATGATTTAGCAGAAACAATTAAAAGTAATGATGAAATAGTTACAAAAATTTATAAAGAGTATCGTTTACTTAATATCATTAATGTAGTTTATTTGTTTTTTATTATACTCCTTTTTGCATCAGTAGAGTGGTTTCTACGCAAGTTTTGGGGAGGGTATTA
>JAQVOJ010000032.1 GCA_028702675.1 Bacteroidales bacterium | reverse complement strand
TGAGAAAGCTTACAATTATCTTTGTGCATCTGCTTCGTTGCAAAACTCTTGAAATATAAGGATATATCTGCAAGTTTCGACGCCTACCAGCTACACAAAGCTAATCGTATGAATAATGCGGGTTAAACTAAAAAGTATTTTGGTGTAAATGATCTATAAAAATTACACACAAAAAGAATAACCATTTAGTAAATAGTATATTTAATACTTTTCTAAAAAAATTTAATAAGATTTATGGTCTTCAGACTAATAATCGGAAAGTAGCCATAAAAGTGCAAAATTTTCATTTATTATCGTCAGCAGTTTTACTTATCTTTTTTGTTTCAATCCAATTATAAATAACCGGTACTACAAACAATGTTAGCAATGTAGAAGTAATTAGTCCTCCTATCACAACCGTAGCGAGAGGCGATTGCACTTCGGAACCCGGACCTGTATTAAAAGCCATTGGTACAAATCCTAAAGAAGCCACCAAGGCAGTCATTAACACAGGACGTAACCTATCTGCAGCTCCCAACACTACGGCATTTTTTAGCGACAAATCTTTATCAGATTCTCTAATCTCGTTTAAATGAGTAACTAGTACAATCCCGTTAAGCACGGCAACACCAAAAAGCGCAATAAAACCAATACTTGCCGAAACAGAAAGATACATTCCTCTGGCATAAAGTAAAAATATTCCACCCGATAAAGCTAAAGGTAAATTAAGAAATACAAGAAATGCATATCTCATCTTTTTAAAATTCAGGTAGAGTAAGCCTAAAATCAAGAATAATACTAAAGGTATTACTAGCAATAAATGTGTAGTAGCTCGCTGTTGATTTTCGAAACTACCTCCGTACTTAATAAAATAACCAGCCGGTAAATCAACATCAGTATTAATTACTTTTTTCAGGTTTTGCACATAAGTTCCCATATCAATATTCTGAATATTTATTCCTACAATAAGTCTTCGCCAACCATCTTCTCTTTGAATTTCGCGAGGACCTTCTTGGGCTGATATTTTTGTAAGCCTATCAAGTGGGACAAAACCATCCCCATCGGGCAAATACACTGGAATATCTCGTATTCGTGAGAAGTTTGATCTCAAATCTTCGGGATACCTTACTTGTATATCGTATCTGCGTTGCCCCTCGAAAATAGTTCCTACTGCTTTGCCACCAATTCCTGCTTCTATAACATCTTGGACATCATTTACATTTAGTCCGAAAGTCGCAAGAGCCTCTCTGTCTGCTTCAATAGTAAAATATGGTTGCCCCACAGGTTGGTCAACAAAAAAATTTGCTGTACCTTCTAATTCTGGAAGTTTCATTGCAATACGTTTACTAACAGCAGATAAACTGTCGAGATCTTCGCCATAAACAACTACAGCCAAGTCTGATTTAACACCACTAGTAAGCTCATCAACACGCATTGCAATTGGTTGAGTAAAATTATACGATAGACCTGGTTCGTTTTCAAGAAATGGTTCTATCTCGCTAATTATATCCTCCTTTGTAAGTCCTTTTCTCCATGTATCTCGTGGTTCTAATAAAACCCACACATCTGTTTGATGCACTCCCATCCAATCGTTTGCTAAATCGGAACGTCCTGTTTTAGGCACTATAGTTTTAATTTCCGGAATATTGGCAAGTAATTTCATTGCCAAGGTATTAGCTTTTCCAACACTTTCTTCGAGAGTTACACTTGGCATTCGAACTTCTTCAATAAGAATTGAGCCCTCGTCTAATTCAGGTAAAAACTCTGTCCCCATCCGGGTAATAGTAAATAAACTAAGTAAAAACACTCCCAAAGCAGTACCAATTATTAACCACTTTTTTGCTAGGATTTTATTTAAGAATGATTCATATCGAGGTTTTAAGAATCGTATCAAGAAATTTTCTTTTGACTTCTTTTGTTTCTTTTTGCGGCTAAGCGAAATACTCATCATTGCGGGAATAAACACCAATGCGAGTAATAAGGAACCAAATACAGCTAGGCTAACAGTAATTGCCATTGGGCGATACAGAATCCCTTCCATTCCGCTAAAAGTCATTACAGGAATATATACTACCAGAATAATGAGCACACCAAAAAATATTGGACGAGCAACCTGCTGAGCTGCTTTTAAAATAATTTCCTGCTTCGACAGTTCTTTATTTTGTCGCGATCTATGAATAATGTTTTCAATCATTACAACAGATCCATCTACAATCATTCCAAAGTCAATAGCTCCAAGACTCATTAAATTAGCTGCAAGACCCAACTCTCTCATCCCAATAAAAGCAAGTAACATTGATAATGGAATTACAAGAGCAACAATTAAAGCTCCTCTAAGATCGCCTAATAGGAGTAATAGGACAATAATGACGAGTAAACCACCTTCAATAAGGTTCTTAGAAAGAGTATTAGTTGTACGTGCAATAAGTTCACTTTGGTCATAAAATTTTTCAATCTTAACACCTTTTGGCAATGATTGGTTAATTTCCTCAATTTTTTGCTCAATACTTTTTATCACTAGCCTGCCATTTTCACCTCTTAACATCATTACAATACCAGTAACAACTTCTCCTTTACCATCGCGTGTAACAGCTCCTTGTCGAATTTGTTTACCTACTTTTACTTCAGCAATATTTTTTAGATATACAGGGTTTCCATTAACATTTTTAACAATTATCTGCTCAATATCCTGTAAGTTTTCAATCAATCCAACCCCTCTAATAATGTATTGCTCGCGATTATAAGTTAAATAATTACCTCCTGCTACCGAATTATTATTCTCAATAGATGCAAATACATCATTAAGGCTTAGTCCAAATTGACGCAACTTACCGGGTAATACAATAACATCAATTTGTCGAACAAATCCACCAAACGAGTTAATTTCGGTTACGCCTTTAATAGTTTTTAACTGCGGTGCAATTAACCAATCCTGAATACTTCTGAGTTCGGATAGACTGTATGAGTCTCCTACCACCTGATATTGGTATATCTCCCCCATAGCAGTAGATACCGGTCCAAGCTGAGGAGCTGACACTCCATCGGGTAACTCATCGGCAATAGATTGCATTCGCTGCGAAACCAATTGTCTAACAAAATACAAGTCGGTGTTTTCTTCAAATTCAATAGTTACGGCTGATAATCCAAACTGGGAAATGGAACGCACTTGTTTCACGTCAGGTAATCCGTTCATTGCATTTTCGATTGGTCGGCTTACTAATTTTTCCACATCGTAAGGTGAATATCTTCCTGCTTTTGTTATTACCAACACTTGTACAGGAGTAACATCTGGCAATGAATTTATTGGAATATTTTTAAGCGAAAAGTAACCGCCTATACCCATTAATAACACCAGTGATAAAGCTATATACTTTTGTTTAACCGAAAATTCTATTATTTTATTTAACATAATTACTCTGCAAATTCGTTATACCTTACTAATGATTTTAGTGTGAAAATTTCACTAATAGCAACCAATTCTCCTTCAGAAACGCCAGAACTAATAAAGCTATATGTATCATCGGAGCTTGCTATTTCAACTTTTCTTATTTCTAAAGTATTTTCATCTGCAAATACATAGAGTATTGCATCTTCGCCAAGCCAGCTAATTGCAGAAACAGGAACAGCAAGTAAATTTTCGGGAGTTTCAGAATATATTTCTAATCTTAGATTTTCTCCCGGTAATGGCCATGAACCATTTCCCTCTACATAAATATTTGCAATAAGCGAACGTGAATTCTCATCTAAAGCAGGATTAATTGATGCTATTGTAGATATAATAGCTCCAACTGTATTATCGCTTTGCCTATTTATAACTACGCTATCGCCGGCAGCTACAAAATTTAAATCTTCAGGAGACAAATATCCTTTTATTAAAAGCTGAGTAGGATCTACAATACTTGCAAGTCTATCATAAGCTTTTACCGGCATACCAAGTTCTGCATAATGTTGGTCGATAACTCCTGAAATTCTTGCTCTTACCATTAAATGAGGTTCAATATTTTCGCTGTTTTTAAGATTTTCAATTTCATATGAATCAAGTCCCAAAGTCATTAATCTGGTTTTAACAGCTACAAAATTTGCTTTTGAAAGCTCGAAATCGGCTTGAATCATTTCCATGTCAGATTGACTTGTAATACCTTTTTCTAAAAGTTTGTTGTTACGATCCAAACGTCCTTGTTGATATTCATATTCGGAACTGCTTTTAAGAAATTCTGAAAGCAAATTTCCATACTCCAGACTCTCTATTTCCATAATTACTTGTCCCTTCTTAACTCTTTCGCCTTCGTTAAGATACAGCGCACTAACTATTCCATCCATGGGTGCAGCAATGTAGCTGATATAATTGGGTGCAGACTGAGCAATACCCGGCACTGCCTTCTTAAGCTTTACATCTTTCTTACCTAATTCGTAAAACTCAATATCATCAACAGAAATATTAGCTTCGGTTAAATCTAAAGTCCATTTTGCAACTTCATTTTTTGCTTCTACACTTTCAGTATTTTCTTTTTCATTGTTGCATGAAAGTAATAATAAAAGCACACCAAGCAGTATAAGTAAATTTATTGTTTTCATAATTTATTAATATACCAATTCATAATCCGTAAATTTCTCTAATTCAATTAAATATAAATAGTAATCGCGGAGTGCATTCAAATAAATCTCCTGATTATTGATGTAAAGATTTTGAGCATCGAGTAACAAAATTAAGTCAATTTCACCAAGCAGATATGCTTCTTTACTCAATTCTAAAAGTTCGTGAGTATTTTTCGATTGTTGTTGATTAAAATTATCAATTACTTTTTTTGCATTTTCGTAAGAATGCCAAGCATCTTCTAGTTGTCGTTTATACATTAGTTCAACTTCGGCATAATGCCATTTGTGTTGAAGCAACAACGATTCCTGAACTTTAACATCAGACGAAATAGTGTGTTTCCCCCAAATGGGGATTTCTAATCCAACCTCTAGCCCATTAAATTCAAATCCTGAGGAAAAATCCTGCCTTAAATACGAAACGCTAAGCGAAGGAAACCATTTGGCTTTTGATGATTTCAACTTTTCTTCGCTTGCTAATATTTTATATTCCTCCATTTTTATTCCCGGATAATTATGTAAATTATTCAACACTTCATCCTGTGAAATATAAGATTCGTGAGTTCTTAAACTATCGGCAAACGATATTTCATACACTTGCGATTCGGGATCTAATCCTATAATTTCGAACAATCGATAACGCTGACGATGAAAATTTGTTTCGGCTTTATTATATTCGTTTTCAGCTTCACTAAGCCGAACATTTGCATTTAAAACTTCCAGCTTATTAGCAGAGCCGTTCTCAAATTTTAGTTCTACAGCTTCCACTAAATTTTGATATGTTTCTATCCTTTCACTTACTAAATCTTTATAATATATAGCATAAAGAATTTCGACATATTGGGCTTTAACTAAAGCTTTCAATGTTGTTTTATATAATTCAATTGAAACGTTTAAGCTTTCCAATTCAATATTTGCAGCCTTTTTTAGCCAAATATTTGCAAGAGGTTTTTCAATATTTTGAGTAATACCAATTGCACGTTCAAAATAAAGATCGTTTTCGCCAATTCCATTTTGATAAAAGAAAATTTCTGGATTATCAATACCTGATTCCTTTTTCCAAGTATTAGCTATCTCTTGTTCGGTGCTTTTTAAACTATTTAGTCCAGGATTTAATTCTAATGCTAATTCAATTGACTCCTGAAGACTTAATTGCGATATATTTTTATCAGTAGATTCCTGCCCACGAGCCAAAGTATAACCTAATAATACAAAAAATAAACTTATCAATAATTTAAAGAAATATGAATTCATAATTTTCTAAAAGTGAATAATTTTTATATTCTACTAACAGTTTAGAAATGTAAAAGTTCAGATTGCTTATTTGCATAAAACTAATAGCTGTATTTATTACAGCAAAAAACAAAACATAGCAATTTGATTATAAAATTTAAAAGATTTAGCCTCATATCTTTATATAGACCAAAATTTTTACCATCAGCAAAAACACTATAGACTTTTGTATAAATAATTCCAATTGTTTTGCTCAAAATTCTGAATTTTAGTTACTTTGTTTCAATTCAAAAATTTAAACATAAAAATGCCTATTATTCCCATATCAGAAGAAATAATATCTTTAAGAAAAAAGCTTCATAGTATTGCTGAAGTATCCGGCAACGAAAAACAAACCTCACAATATCTAATAAATCATTTTAAATCATTACCTGTAACAGAAATTATTACAGAAATAGGTGGTACTGCATTTGTTGTTATAATTGAAGGATTGAATCGCGGCAAAAACATTGCTCTAAGAACTGACATTGATGCCTTACCTATAAATGAAGAAAACGGTTTTGATTATAAGTCGGAACAAGAAGGTGTTTCACACAAGTGTGGGCACGATGGGCATATGGCAATTTTAACTGCTGTTGGAGAGTATTTTGCTAAGAATCCGTTAAGAAATGGCAATTTGTTTTTAATTTTTCAATCTGAAGAAGAAACAGGTACGGGAGCATTAAAAATGCTTAATGACTATAAATTTCAGCAGCTTAAGATTGATTTTATATTTGGCTTACACAATTTGCCAGGTTACGAAACATCTCACATTATTTGCCGAGAAAATACATTTGCTTCGGCATCTGTAGGTTTAATATTAAAACTATTTGGTAAAACTTCGCATGCAGCAGAGCCGGAAAACGGCAACTCTCCTGCGTTAGCAATGGCAGAAATAATACAGTATCTTGAGAAAATAGTGCATTCAAATACAAATCTTATAGACTTTTCTTTGCTTACAACCATTCAGGCAAAACTAGGAGAAAGAGCGTTTGGGACTACTCCGGGCTATGCAGAAGTAATGGCTACATTAAGAGCATATCAAAATCAAGACCTCGATTTATTAAAAAATGACAGTATTAAAAATGCAAAAGCAATAGCAACCAAATATAAATTAAAACTTGAAAGCAATTTTACAGAAGAGTTTAGTGCAACAGTAAACTCCTCTGATATGGTAAGCATTGTGAAAAAAGCTGCACAAGAAAATAATCTTAAGTATCAAAATCTTCAAAATCCTTTTAGATGGAGCGAAGATTTTGGTTATTTTCTTCAAAAATATGAAGGAGCAATGTTTGGATTAGGCGCAGGTAAAAATCATCCACAACTTCATAATCCCGATTATGATTTTCCGGATGAAATAATAGAATCAGGAGTCAATATGTTTATAGCTATTGTTAATAATTTGCAAAAAATTTATTCATAAAAAATGTTAAATACATCAGCTTTATATATAAGTAGAAGTGCATATCAAAAAAATATTAACTACATAAAAAGCATAATTGGCGAAACCACTAAATTAAGTGCAGTAATTAAAGGTAATGCTTATGGTCATGGCATAGAAGTAATAGTTCCATTAGCAGAAGAATGTGGGGTTGACCATTTTTCGGTTTTTAGTGCTCAAGAAGCTAGAAGAGCTTTAAAAGCTACAACTAAAAATTCCACTATATTGATTATGGGTTGGATAGATAATGCTGAACTGGAATGGGCAATAATGAATGATATTGAGTTTTTTGTTTTTGAATTTGATAGGCTCAAGACAGCTATTTATGAAGCAAAACAATGCGGGAAGAAAGCAAAAATACACATTGAGATTGAAACAGGAATGAACCGCACAGGTTTTAGCGAAAAAAATATTGGGAAACTAATTCAAATTCTACAGAACAATAAAGAGTACTACGAATTTAGCGGATTGTGTACTCACTATGCAGGTGCCGAAAGCATTTCAAATTACGCAAGGATAAAAAGTCAGATAAAAGTATTTAATAAATTACGTAAATGGTTAAAGCGCAACGGTTTAATTGCTAAAATCAATCACACAGCATGTAGTGCTGCAGCAATATCATATCCCGAAACCCGCATGGATATGGTTCGTTCGGGAATTTTGCAATATGGATTTTGGCCTAGCCCCGAAACTTTTATTCATCATATCAGTAAACAGGAAAATAAAGAAGACCCGCTAACACGAGTACTTGCATGGCGTAGCAGAGTAATGGACACAAAAGATGTAAAAACCGGAGAATTTATAGGTTACGGGACTAATTACATTGCACGCGATAATATGAAAATAGCAACAGTCCCTGTTGGTTATGCTATGGGGTACAGCCGTTCTTTAAGCCATCAGGGCAGAGTTCTGATAAATGGACAAAGACAAGATATTATCGGGATTGTTAATATGAGTTTACTTATTGTAAAAATTACAGAAATACCCGACACCCAAAAGGGAGACGAAGTTGTGTTAATAGGCAAACAAGGCGACAGCGAAATTACTGTATCGTCTTTTAGTGAATTTAGCGACCAACTTAATTATGAACTGCTGACTCGTTTGCCTACTGACATCCCACGTATAATAGAGTTTTAAGTTTTAGAATCTAAAATCGATTCCAAGCATGAAGTTTATACCTGCCTGCGGATAATAATATGCCCATGTTTTTTCATCTTGCTGCTCGTACCAAACGCCACCATAAGCATTGCTTGAATATTTATTATTAAAAATGTTGTTAACATTAAAACGTAGAGACAATTCCTGTTTCGACTTTAACAAAAAACTATAATCTAACTGAATATTATTTACAAAATAAGGGTCAAGTTTTCTTTGTTCGCTCATAGTATTATCGAAATACTGTTTACCTACATACTTAGCCACATAACTAATATTAAAACTTTTAAATGGATTATATCTAATTGTACCGGCTGCAATAATGTTTGGAGAATATGCTATGTCGGTTTCTCCCAAGTTTAATTCTACAAATTCTTCGTCCCAAACGTCGTTATATTGTGTAGTCCAAAGCGAAAAGTTCTTGATTTTATTTCTACTAAGTGTAAGATTAGCGTCTAAGTACAGTGGTTTAATAGGATTAACACTTAGAGCCATTTCTATGCCTGCTCTGTAGCTCTCTGCAACATTAGTCATAATATCATAACCTACGGAACTTTTTTCGCCTGTAGGAATAAGTTGGTTCGTGTAATCCATATAATAAAGATTTACCATAGCATGAATATTTTTGGAATAATATTTATATCCTAGTTCATAGTCGTATAAACGTTCAGGTAATGGAATTTTAGTATTATCTCCGGTTGCATCTTTAAAATTAGTACGGGTAGGTTCACGATTACCAATAGCGAACGAAAAATACGTATGCATATCGCTATTAATATGGTATAATATACCTGCCTTAGGATTTACAAAATCGAAAGTATGCTCTTGGTCTAAAACTTTCTGATTACCATCAGGTAATCGGTCGTCATCATTACCTTTCATAATATACTCTATATGTCTG
This sequence comes from Bacteroidales bacterium, assembly GCA_028702675.1. Taxonomy (GTDB): domain Bacteria; phylum Bacteroidota; class Bacteroidia; order Bacteroidales; family ML635J-15; genus JAQVOJ01. The sequence goes on along the minus strand of JAQVOJ010000032.1, from coordinate 18,432 downwards.
TATTGTACATCTCCATATATATTTAATTCGGGAGTAAGCTGATAATTCAGTTTTAGAAATGCATTCATATCTGTTTTATCTCCGCTATTTCTGTAATACTCATGATTGAGCTCAGATTCGCCGGCATAACGCATCCAAACAAGATTACCAAAATGTTCTCCAATATATCTATTCCAAGCTCCACCAAGACTTGAACTAAATCTTCCTTTTTCATAATTAACCGAAAATGTTCCTCCAAAAAAATGATTATCCATCATTTTTCGTCTTATAGCATCAGAATAGGTAATAGTGTCGTTTCCAACAATTATATCAGGAATATTATAATAGCTCAAAGCCATTTCAGACAAGTCTCCCCAACCATACATGTTTTCATAATCGATATCTTTAATTTGCTGGTAATAACCATCACCTTTAGTATAATGCAAAGCAGCATTAAGATACAGATAATTTCCCTGTTTACGTGAGTAGAGTAATTGATAATGAGTTTGTTTATAATTATCAATTTGCCCTTCAAAATATTTTCGGTTTCCTTCACTATCTATATATTGACCTGCGGGATTAAAAGTAGGATTAGTTTCCAAACTGTCGGCAGGCACACCCCACCAGCTAATTCCTGTAATTTCTTTTCCATAAATAATATTTGCTTTTAATAAGTTATCAGCATTTCGCCAAGCTCCAGAGAAATACATTGAAGTATGATCAGAACCACTGTAGTCAATATAAGCATCGCTATTGAGTTTAGACAAACGCATATCAAAAGAAAGCCCGTTATTTAAAACTCCGGTACCTATGGAAACACTTTCTTTAAAAGTATTAAAACTTCCGGCAGATGCTTGAATTCGGGCATAAGGATTAATACTGCTTGATATTGTACTAAAATTCATAGTAGCACCAAAAGCAGCTGCACCATTTGTAGAAGTTCCAACACCACGTTGAATTTGAATACTTTCAACCGAAGAAGCAAAATCGGGCATATTTACCCAAAACACAGAATGAGATTCTGCATCGTTTAACGGAATACCATTTACGGTTACGTTTATTCGCGTGGGGTCTGTTCCTCGTATTCTAAAATTGGTATAACCCAAACCGTTTCCGGCTTCTGAAGTAGCTACTGCAGAAGGAGTAAGCTCAAGCATATAGGTAATATCCGAACCACGATTTAAATAATCTAAATCATTTTTACTGATATTTGTATATGTAGCCGGCACATTAGCACCTGCTCTGGTTGCAGCCACAATTACTTCATCAGTAAGATATACTTCAGAAATCAGTTGTACATTTAATATAGTCTCTTTACCAATTACATTAACTGTTTTTCGTAAAGTCTTAAATCCAAGCATACTAAATTGTACATTATAAACTAATGGCTTAAGCTCAATACTATAATTACCATTAGCATCGGTAAAAACTCCATGATTATTATTAAGTACTAAAACATTCACTCCCGCCAATGGATTCCCCAAAGTGTCGGTTACTACACCCTTTAGTACTTGTGAGTGTAGCAAATTTGCAAAAATCAGAAAACTTACAATAAGAAATACTCGTTTCATAACTAATAATTTTTAGTGTTCAACAAATACTCCTTAATGGGTTTGTCTTAAATTAACAGTTGGAATTCATACTTCCCTTCGTCGGTATTATCCGCATCAGGTTCAATGGGTATGATCTCAGCCATTATGGCACCCCCAAAAAGGACATTAACTTCGCAAATTTAAGTATTATTATTTTGTTGAAGAAATAAATTAAACAATTAATATCTAAAAACCTTAACTATTATCTTTGTTGATATTGATTTTATAGAAGTATTTATTATTTTTATTTCAAAATTATAGAGACGGTATGATAAGAATTTTGTATGTAACCATAACGATATTTTCATTTTTTCTTCAATACTCTATTGCACAATCTGATACATTATTTTTAAAAGCTAAATCCGGAGACGGAATTATTAGCTTACTTAAACGACACAATCTTGATCCAGATTATTATGTTGATACATTCAAAAAACAAAACGCTGATAAATTAATAGACAATAAACATCTTATACTTGGTGAAACATATATGTTAGCTATTGAAACACTTACGGAAGATAGTATTTCTAAAGCTACTAAAATTGTTGAAGATTCTTTATTACTCGGAGCAGTAATATATATTATTTCAGGACATGGAGGTCCCGATCCTGGAGCAATTACAATAATTGAAGGGCATACAATATCGGAAGATGAATATGCTTATGATATTTGTTTAAGACTTAAATATGAAATATTAAAGCATTCGGGTGAAGCAAAAATGATAATACATGACCCCAATGACAGTATTAGAAACGATAGAATTTTGGAAATAGATATTGATGAAGTATGTTATCCAAACCTTGAAATCCCTTATAATCACACAAAAAGGCTGGTACAACGAGCCGATGCTGTAAATGATTTGTATTCTGAAAAAGCGGCAAATTCTTATCAAAGAGTGATTGTTGTTCATCTTGATTCGAGAAGTAAAGGGCAAACGGTGGATGTTTTTTTCTATCATTATCCGGGTAGCAAAAAAGGAAAAACTTTTGCCAATAATCTTAAAGATGTATTCGCTGAAAAATATGCAGAACATCAACCCAACCGAGGTTACGAAGGTACTGTAAGCGGACGAAACTTGCTAGTTTTACGAAAAACACTCCCTCCTGCTGCATTTGTAGAATTGGCAAACATAAAAAACTCGCATAATCAAAAGCGTTTTCTCGACCCCGACAACAGGCAAGCACTTGCAAAATGGCTTTGCGAAGGAATAATTCGGGATTTTAATTCGGAATAAATAATTTAGCTTGTAAAAGTAATCTTAATTTAGACATTTACATTTGCTCAAACCATCATTTTCAATCAATTTATTGAGATCATTGATTTCATCTTTAAAAACATATCTATTTCCACAATTATAAATCTCAGTTAATGGATTATCATCAATAATTTTGGTAAATAATGAGTCAATATCCGGAACTTGCCTCAGCTTAATGTATTCCTCGTAAGTATATTCAAGAAAAGCTACATTTTCATTAATACCTCTGTTATCCAATAGGTAATCATCGGCAAGTTTATAAGGATATGAAAGCTTTCCATTGTAAAAAACATCACTTGGAGTCGGATAAAACACTATTTCGGTTTTATCATCGTTTAAGTTTACCGGCACATTATAATAATAATCGTTTTTAGTTTTATAAACTACGGTTTGCGGACCAGCTTTATATTCTGGTAATATTTCATTTTTTTTAGTCATATCAGTATTCTGTTCTACATCTTTATTTTTAATTGATTTGCAGGATGCGAATAAACAGACTATAGTAATTAATAATATTGTTTTCATTTTAATCATTATTTTTATATGTGCAGAAATATTTTAAATTGATTTTCATAATTATAACATAAATAATATCATATTTGGAACTTAATTGTGAAAATGACAAAGCTGATATTGTTTATTTCCAAAACCTATTTAACTTTCTTTGATAGCGTAACTTCTTGATTAGTATTAAAGCATACAATTTCTTTTGTTGTTTTTAATTTAGTTCTTGTAATAGTTTTATTCTTTTTGATATCTAATTTTAGTTGATTATCATTTGATTTTTCAATAAATCCATCTTGAGGAATTAATTTTTTATCTACTATTTTTGCTCGTTCAAAGTCAATTTTTCTTAATGGATTTGGTATTGAAAAGTATTTTGCAAGATTTTCCCAATCATTATTTCTAATTGTAACAATATCTTTCAGATAAAAACTCACCCAACTTTCACCTAATTTGTAATTTGGTTCTGTCCTTTCAAGCTTTTGTTCAGCTATTTCCACATATCTTGTATCTAATTCAAAACCTATATATTTCCTCCCCAGTCGTTTCGCTGAAATAGCTGTAGTTCCTGTGCCAGAGAATGGGTCAAGAATAATATCATTTTCATCAGTTGTCATTAGAATTAATCTATCCATCAAATGAATAGGTAACTGACAAGGATGTGGGTCTCTTTTTGTATTATGTTTTATTCTGTGAATGTCAGTCCAAACATCAGAAACCAATGGTCCAAATGGATGTAGCTGGTCTTTTTTCCCACCGTAATCTTTCAATAAATAACCTTGTTTTCTATCACGTTTATGTGGATGTCTTAATTCATAGATTTTTGCTCCTTTAGCTTCTTTTGTATAAAATAGAATCCCATAATGTGAAGGCTGTAATGATTTACCCATAGGTGCAGTTGGAGCATCCCAAGATATCCAATGTTTGAAGTTTGCAAATTTGTTTAAATAAGTTGCATAGTAAGTTAACCACTTGGGTATATTATGAAGAAAAATAGAACCAGTCGGTTTTGTTACTCTAACCATTTCTGAAATCCACTTTTCGCACCAATCAAGATACTCTTGAAATTCAAGGCTATCTCCATAACTTGTATAATTCTTTTTTAAATTAAATGGGGGGTCGGCAAAAGTAACATCAACAGAATTATCGGGTATATTTTTGAATAATTCCAAACAGTCTCCTTGCAAGATTTTATTTGTGTATTTGTCTATCATTTTTTAAAAGTTTCAATAAGTAGTTTTTCAAATCTTTTTAATTCGTCATTATGAAAGGTAAAAACATCTTCATAAGCTGTTACCATTCTTTTTAAATCTCCCTTTCTGACATACCAACCTATACCATCAACAAAACCGATAAAAATAGCGTTCGGATAATGTTCTTTTATCAAACTATCAATCGAAATTTCAGTTTTCGATTTATCACCTTGTCCAGACGATGTGGTCGAAAGAAAAGAGCTTTCCGCAATAATGATTGGATTCTTTTTGTTTGGAATAATAAAATCCATTGTTCTTTTATTGTCAGGGGCATTGGTGATAAGTTCGCTTAAATCACCAGTTTCAAATGTAATTCCAAGTCTGTCTAAAATTTCGGCAACAACAGTTTCTGGATTATTCCCTTTCATGCCAGAATAGCTGCCTTTTTCCTTGTACCGAATTAGTGTGTCAATGAGTTCAGGTATTTCGAACTTTAGTTTTGAAATACTAAGCTTTTTTAATTCAAAAAGTGGCATTGTATTCGCTAAAAACGGTATTGATGCTCCTTCAAAGAATATATTTACCAGTCCTTTTCTAAAATATTCATTTTTCTGGATATTCTTTAAAATTGTGCTATCAGACCACTCTTGAATATTATCAGGACTTGTTTCATTGTACCATTTTTCTTTAAAAACGAGGCTGTTTAGCTCAGGATTATCAACTATTCGGATAATAGTTGTCAACCGCTTTAAGTATTCATTTGAAAAACCTGTTAAAGCCAATAATGCTCTTAATCCATTCTCCTTTTCAGTTAACAACCATTCAAAAATTTCTTTCTTTAAACCGTCTGTTTCTACTTTGTTTTTAACGATTAAGAGAGTCTCTTTTAGTGAATTGATATATCCTTCGTAATTTTCTTCAAACTTTGAGTTAAAAAAATAAAATGTGTTTTTCTGGATTACAGTCAAAAACTTATCGTCAACACTTTTTGCCATATTATTGTTTTTCAAAAATTAGTACATATTCTTCTTTCATTGTGTTTCTCATTCCTTTGATAGGTTTCAAAATACTTTTGACCAACGGCATATCATATTTCTTTGCTGAATTGATTACCGTTTCTTCCAGTCTGATTCCACCAGTCTGATTGGTATTTGAACCAATTATCAAAACAAAATATTTTCCTTTCTTCAAGACCTTAGAAACTTGCAAACAAAATGAATCCATGTCAGCAAAATAGTTTTCGAGTTTTTGATTTTTTGTTTTTCCTTTAAGTCCAATAAGCCTATTTTTTAATTCGGTTGTGTCATAACCTAAATATTCTAATTGATCTTTATCATTCTCAACGTAATCAATAGCAAATGAATATGGAGGAGAAGTTATCACACAATCAACTGAATTGCTATCAATCTTGATATTCAAAGCATCCGAATCAGATAAAACATTCAAATTGCCTATTTTATTCTGGTCAAAATACTTGTTAGATAAAAATGATTTTACAGTTTCAATATATCTTGGTAAAACCTTATCAAATAATTGTTCATGGTTTGATTTTACAACTCTTTTTGAGTAACCCAAGGCATCTAAAAATGCTAAAAATGCAAGGTTATATATTTTAATTTTATTATCATCGCCAATCTTAGTTATTTTCTTCAAAACATCTCCTTGCTTGAAAAAATCAAACAATTTCTTGTTTTCAATTTTTGTTTGTTCTAATAATTTCAGGTCAATAGTTAGTGCTTCATATTTTGTTTTAATCATGAATTGGCAAAAAGGACTAACATCAATTGCCGTAGAATTTATACCCATTAAAGCGGCTTCTACATTTGTTGTACCACTGCCAGCCATTGGATCTAAAATAGTTTCACCTTTTTGTATGTTTAAAATATTTATTAACCCTTTAATTAATTGTGGATGAAATTTTCCTCGATAAGGGAATAAACCATGAGTGGCATATCCTGTAGAAAATTGACCTTCTTCAAAATATGCCTGTGTTGTCGATGACCTGTCAGCATGTATTTTTCCCGAATTATTTGAATATAATAAGTAATGATTTGAGAACTTATTATCAACTGACTTTATATAAGCTGTTCTTTCTAAAAGTTGTTCTCCTGATAAGCTATTGTACTCTAAATAAGCCAATTCTAATTCAAATAACTCATTAACATTTTGAAAAAGTTCTACATTATTTCCAAATGCTTTTTTTATAACTGTTTCTGAATTAAAACTATATATCATATAATTATAAAATTATTAAAACTAAAATAGTACTAATTAACCTAAATACTACCAAGAAAGACATTTTTCAACCCCTTACTTTTTCCTCTTAATCACTCTTTCGGCAGCAGCAATTATATTTTCGGCAGATAAGCCGTATTTTTTCATCAAATCTGCGGGTTTTCCACTCTCGCCAAAAGTGTCATTAATAGCTACATATTCCATAGGTGCAGGTTTTTCAAGTACTAAAAGCTGAGCAATAGAATCTCCAAGTCCTCCATTCATCATATGTTCTTCTGCTGTAACTACCGCATTAGTTTTAGCAACAGACTTAAGGATAGTTTGTGCATCAAGTGGTTTAATTGTATGAATATTTATCAATTCTACCGAAATACCTTTTTCTTCTAATACTTTAGTTGCTTCTATAGCCTCCCAAACCAAATGTCCTGTAGCAAAAATGCTAAGATCACTTCCTTCTTTTAATACAATTGCTTTTCCAATTTCAAATTTTTCATCAATATTTGTAAAATTAGGCACTTTCGGGCGACCAAAACGCAAATAAACAGGTCCTTCATATTCTGCAATTGCCATTGTAGCCATATATGTTTGGTTATAATCGCATGGATTAATAAGTATCATATTAGGTAGCATTTTCATCAAACCAATATCTTCGAGTATCTGATGCGTAGCACCATCTTCGCCCAAAGTAATTCCTGCGTGTGATGCACAAATCTTCACATTTTTATTTGAATAAGCAATAGATTGTCGTATTTGATCGTAAACTCTACCGGTAGCAAAGTTTGCAAAAGTTCCGGCAAAAGGGATTTTTCCTGTTATACTTAACCCGGCAGCCACGCTCATCATATTGGCTTCGGCAATACCTGTTTGAACAAATCGTTCGGGAAAATCTTTTGCAAATGCATCCATTTTTAATGAACCTGTAAGGTCGGCACATAAAGCTATCACATTATCATTTATCTTCCCAAGTTCGTGTAATGCTGCTCCAAAACCTGAGCGTGTATCTTTAAATTCTTTTGTTTCGTATTGTTTCATCATTCTACAAATTTAATATTTCTGTTTTACCTGAACGCACTCTGAAACCGGCTTCACTAGAATTGCCAGTTTTAAAATGCTGACTTTCGCGATATGTAATATTGTAATATCCGGGTTGTAATCTAAATTTATAATGCATTTTTCCTGGTTTAAAATCGTACAAGTTAGTCAATATATCTCCGTTTTCTGACATAAGACTACCATAAATTGGATTACTAAAATTAATTATTACTTCTCCAGGTTGTGGCACATCAATTACAGTTTCCTCACTTTGGGCTACTTTTACCGCATATTTATAGATTCGTGGAATTGTAAGTATTTCTATATCATATAAACCTGTAATAAATTTTTGACTTTTATCGGCATCTAAAACATAAAGAGTTTCTAGAAATCCTGTTTGCCTAACAATACATTTAATGTTGGAGTTTCTTTCATCCTCTCCTTTAATATCAACTTTTAACAAGCCTTGAGGAGCATCAAGTTCAATTATATTGTGAGTATCTGGATCTAATACAATTGTATCAAGATAAACTGGAGGAATGGTGTGCACCTTTAAATTATATGTTGACAATACATCTAAATAAACAGTATCGGGATTGCCCAATTTATTAATAGTATGTATGTAATTATATCTAATAGAACCGCTTAGATTATCGTGGAAACTCATAACGACATCTGTTTCAGTAGGCTTACCATTTGAATCCAGCAAATTAACTTGCACAGAAGTCATGTGAGTAATTTGATTAATCACATCGTTTAAACTTGTTTTAAACTCTTCCGGTTTTTTAAGATCATAATAATTTCCAACACAATCTAAAATATCTCCGGCATCAACATCAAGAGCAATACCCAGCACATAAGGTTTTAAGACAATGCCTTTTTTCATAAGCGCCATACTAATTGCACATGGATCACCCCCACATCGTTCCAGTCCATCAGTTATCAGAATAATAATATTTCTACATTGATCGCAGTCGGGAAAATCGTCTGCACATTGTTCTAGCGAATAAGCAATTGGTGTAGTACCTTTGGGCACCATATTATTTAAACAATCTTCAATATCTTGGATATTATCTTTTGCAAAAGGCACTTCTAATCTAGTATCTTTACAATCTTCGGGAGGAGCTTGACTTTGATGACCAAATGCACGTAAAGCGAATTCCATATATTCATAATTGTCTGTTTGCGACAATGAATCTAACAATTCACTAAGAATACGTCTAGCAGTGCTAAATTTTATACTACCTTGCCAATACTCTTCCATACTGGTAGAGGCATCCATAATAAAAAGGACTCTTGTGAGAGGCGGTTTTTTATCGTTTTGTGCAAACAACAATGCGGTTGAGCATTGTAAAATTATTATAAGCACAAATATTTTTGATATTATTTTCATTAAAAATCTCCTAATGTTTCATCTAATTGAGACAAAGCCTGTGCCAGTTGTTCATCATTTGGTGCTACACCATGCCACTTGTGAGTTCCCATCATAAAATCGACTCCCATGCCCATTTCGGTTTTCATCAATATAAGTATTGGCAATCCCTTACCAGTAAGGGTTTTTGCCATATTTAAAGATATGCTTAATTGACTCATATTATTTCCGTTAGCTTCGATTACCATCCATCCAAAAGCTTCCCACTTTGCTTTAATATTGCCTAAGTTTAGGACATTGCTCACAGACCCATCAATTTGTTTATCGTTACAATCTATAACAGCGATAAGGTTATCAATTCTTTTAGCAGGAGCAAACATAGCTGCTTCCCAAATTTGTCCTTCTTGAATTTCACCATCGCCACATAAGCAATAAACAAGATTTTTATCTTTGTTCATTTTTTTCCCAAGAGCAGCACCACATGCTGCAGACAAACCCTGCCCAAGTGACCCCGAAGCTATTCTAATACCCGGTAATTTTTTGTCAGTAGCCGGATGACCCTGTAATCGGGAATCGATACACCTAAAAGTTTTTAATTCTTCTATCGGGAAATAACCACTTCGTGCTAATACACTATACCATACAGCCGAAAGATGTCCATTACTCAAGAAAAACATATCCTCTTCCTTACCCTCCATACTAAACTTTTGGGGATTATGCTTAAGCACGTCAAAATACAGTAATGTAAAAAAATCTGCACAGCCTAAAGCTCCTCCGGGGTGACCCGATTGCTGTGCATGAACCATTCTAACAATATCTCTTCTAATTTGGGTAGCGATTTTCTGTAGTTTATTAATATTTGTCATAGAAATTATATTTTTCTGCAAAATTATCAGAATATCTTATCAAACCTAATAATTAATAATATGGTGTTAAAAAGTTATGATAATTATTCCATTTATTTATCGTTTTGTCTTAAAATTTTCCCACGATTATAAGAAAAATATATACCCAAAGATGATATAATCGCAAAGCTAACAAACCCCCATCTTACAGCCTTGATAAAAACTGTTTCGCTCACATTTTCAATTGATATATTACCAATTATGCTTGCAAAAAATAGTGTAGCTACAGTCATGCTAACTATCTGACCTAATACACGCATAGATGCTGCTGTACCACTTGCTAAACCATATTTAGATTTATCTACTGAACTCATAATTGTATTCATATTAGGTGATGAAAATAGTGCAAATCCTAAACCTACCCATATCAGTATAGCAACGATAAGAAATACGGGAGTTGTCTGAGACAAAAAAGCGAAAGCAGCAAGTCCTATTGTACACATTGTCATGCCAATAGTAGTAAGATATCGGGGCTGATACTTATCTGATAATCGTCCTGCTATTGGTGAAAATATTGCCATCATAACTGGTTGTGCTATTAATACTATACCGGCATCATGCGGAGGCATTTGCATAATCTTTTGAAGAAATAAACTTAAGAGGAACACAATAGCATAGGTTGCACTATAATTTATCAATGCTGCTAAATTTGAGTAGGCGAATAAACGATTTTTAGTAAACAATTTGGTTTCTATTACAGGATTAGCAGACTTACTTTCTATAAACCAAAATATCAAAAGAAATACAAACCCAATTAACATAACAAACCATGCATAATACTTAGGAATCATTGATGATCCGGTAACTAACGCAATTAAACCTAACATATAGAATATTGTTCCTTTAAAACTAAGCATAGTTGTTTTTTTTCTTTCAACAATATCATTTTTAAGAAATATAAATGCAATAAATACCGTAATAATACCTATAGCAGCAGAAGTAAAAAAAATTGATCGCCAACCTAAATATTGAGTTAAAAAACCTCCTGCAAATGGACCAAATGCCAATCCTAAATACACACCTGACACGGAAATACCAAGTACTCGTCCTTTATGTTGTGGCAAAAACGAAGAAACTAAAATAGCAGGTCCGGCTGTACTGGTACATGCAGCACCAATACCTTGAATAAACCTTAACAATATTAAACTAAAACCAGAGTTTACAAATCCACACAATAATGACGAAGTTGTAAAAATCACAATACCTATCTTAAATATTTTTTGCGTTCCTAATAAATCTCCCCATCTGCCAACAGGCAACAAAAACATTGCAGTAGCAAGTAAAAATGAAGTTATTACCCAACTTAAAACAATAGCATTTAAGCCAAAACTTTTTTCAATTTCGGGTAATGCAATATTAACAGACGATATTAGAAATGTCCCCATAAATGAGGTAATAGCAACGATAAATAATATGAAAATTTGCTTCTTTGTCCAGATCATAACACACTTTTATTTCAATTCGCAAAATTAATCTTTATAATTTATGAAGAATAATTATCTTTAGTATTCATAAATAAAACTATTTTTTCAATGAACGAAAGAGATTTAAATAGCAAAATATTAGATACTATTTTCAAAAGTGATATATACGGAGTTGTACTTCTAAACAAGAATCGGAGAGTAATAAAAGCTAATCAAAGAGTTTTAAACATATTTGGAATTACAATTAAAGGATTTCAAGGAAAATCAGTAAAAGTTATTCATGTAAACGAAGACCACTACAAAGAGTTTGACAAACATTATCTGTCATTGAAAACTAAAGATGTAGTAATTGAGTATCCTTTCAGACATCAAAATGGTTCTATTATTTGGTGTAAATTAACAGGTATGACATTAAACCGAATAAATTTAGATGATGGTGCAATTTGGATTTTAGAAGATATTACTCAAGAAAAAAAATTCATGGTACCTTATAATAACATTGATAATTTTCATCGATTTAAAACTCAAAATTCTCTTGCATATCAATCTTTAGATATAAATGGAAATATTATTTATGTAAACAATGAATGGGAAAAGCTTTTTAAGAAAAATTATAAAGAAATACTAAATATTAACTTTAATGATTTATTAGATAAGGATTCAAAAATCATCTTTAAAAAGATATTTAAAAAGCTACTTAATAATGGATATGTTCAAGACCAGAATATAATCATAATTGACAATAACAATAAAGTTTGTCATGTTACTCTTGAGGGATTAGTTGAATATGACCTAAATGGGAATTTTCTTCAGGCTAATTGTGTACTTAAAGATATTACATCTGAAATTCAGGCTGAGAAAAAACTTCAGGAAAGCGAAAGACGCTATAAATTACTTGCCGACAATATTAGTGATGTAATATGGACAATGGATTTACGTGGAAACTTTACGTATGTTAGCCCTTCGGTTGTTCAACTAAGAGGATATACCCCCGAAGAGGTACAACAACAATCAATTCTTACATCTATTAAGCCCGAACATGCACAACAACTAATGCAAACATTACGAGAAGGAATTGAAAACGAAAAAAAAGGCATTAAAATACCCAAAAGGTTAGAATTTGAAGTTCAACAAATGCACAAAGACGGACATTATATCTGGACAGAAGTTGCAGTCTCACCAATCAGAGATAAGAATGGGATACTGCGTGAAATAATTGGAGCAACTAGAAATATAGAAAATCGTAAAAAGCATGAAGAATTACTTAAAGAGCATGAACAAACTTTAAGCAGTATATTTAAAGCTACACCTATTGGTATTGGTTTAACAATTGATAGGGTTTTTACTAAAATCAATAATGCGTTTTGTTTAATGCTTGGATATAAAGAAGAAGAACTATTAGGTAAAAATACTCGTTTCGTTTATATCTCACACGAAGAGTATAATCGAGTAGGAAAATTAAAGCAATCTCATATAGATAAAATTGGATATTCTGTCTTTAAATCAAAACTAGTTTCAAAAAAAGGACAAGAATTCGATGTTATCATCAGCAATGCACCTATAAATCCGAACAACGAAAGCGAGGGAATGGTTTTTACGTGTATTGACATATCTGAAATAACCGAAACAGAGCGAGCACTAAAAGAAAGTCAACGACAGATGCAAACACTTTTAGATAACCTTCAGGGCATGGCTTATAGGTGCAAAAATGATGAAAATTGGACTATGCAGTTTATAGGTGATGCAGTAGAAAACATTACTGGTTATTCGGCAAATGAAATAATAGACAACAAAGAAATTTCATATAACGATATTACACATCCCAACGATAGAGCATATATAAGATCAAATATTGCACAAGCTATACGTAAAGAAGGACATTTCGCTATAGAATACAGAATTATTACAAAAAACAACGAAGTAAAATGGGTTTGGGAACAAGGAATAGGTATAAAAGACAAAAATAATGAATTAGTATTTATCGAAGGATATATTAATGATATAACCGATCGTAAAATAGCACTCCAAAACTTAGAAAAAACAAGCTTAGAGTTAAAACGAAGTTTACGATTTACAGAAATATTACTTAACTCCGTTCCTATCCCGGTATTTTATAAGGACAAAAGCGGGAAATACATTGGTTGTAATAAAGCCTATCTTTCACATTTAGGATTTACAATAGATAAAATAATCGGAAAAACAGCCCGAGATTTATGGCCTGATGAACTTGGAGATAACTACTTTATAAAAGATTTAGAATTGTTGAACAATCCAAAATCGGCACAAACCTATGAATATATAATCAGAACAAGAAATGGAGAACTTAGAAATGCAATTTTTGCTAAAAATGTATTTTACGACGAATATAATAATGTAGCAGGAATTTTAGGTGCTTTTCAGGACATTACCGATATGAAGATCGCAAATACACAACTTGAAAATGCAAAAAGAAAAGCCGAAGAAAGCGATAGACTTAAAACTGCTTTTTTGCAAAACATGAGTCACGAAATACGTACACCAATGAACGGAATAGTTGGTTTTTGCAATTTATTAAAAAACGAAAACATCCAAAAACCAGAAAAGGAAAAGTATATTAACATTATTACACAAAGCAGCAATCAGCTTTTAAATATCGTAAACGATATTCTTGATATTAGCAAAATAGAAACCAATCAAGTAAAACTCATTGTATCGGGCTTTGATTTGCGTAAAACACTTGAATATTTATACAATTTACATAAACCACAAATAACAGGTAAAGGATTGAAATTTAGTCTCAATTTACCCCAAAATAGTGAAAAAGAACTATTGATTAAATCAGATGAAGAAAAAATTATTCAAATAACTAATAATCTCTTAACAAATGCAACCAAATTTACTCTTAAAGGATATATAAAGCTCGGATGCTATATTAATAATAACAATATAATAATATTTGTAGAAGATACGGGCATAGGCATTAATAAAGAGATGCATGAAATAGTTTTTGACAGATTTAGAAGATTAGATACGGGAAATACTCTAAATCAAACCGGTACAGGTCTGGGGTTATCAATATCTAAAGGATTGGCAAATATCCTTAATGGCAAACTAGAAGTAGATTCAACACCAAATAAAGGAAGTATATTTAAATTATATATTCCACACCATATAACGGAACAAATTTATAATATTAAGAATAACGATATTGAAATAAGTTCGACACATAAGCCAGGTAAAATTCTAATTGCAGAAGACGATGATATAAATTATTATTACATAAAAACGCTGTTAAAGCAAAAGAATTATACAATACTTAGAGTAAGAAACGGGCGTGAAGCTGTAGAAGCATGCGTAAATGATAACAGTATAGCACTAGTACTTATGGATATTAAAATGCCAATAATGGATGGTATTGAAGCAACAAAAATAATTAGACAAAAACGCCCTGATGTTATAATCATTGCCCAATCTGCATATGCAATGGAAAGAGACCGCAACAAAGCTATATCAGTAGGTTGCCACGATTATATTTCAAAACCAGTAGATTCTGATGAATTGTATAGAAAAATAGAACCGTATTTTATTCAAAATTAGATTTATTCAAATATTTTTAATATTTTTGGTGCAATTTTAAATTTCAAAACTTATAATATAAAAAACATGGAAACATTTATCGACAAATTAATTGAAGTTGCGGCTTCATATGGACCAAGACTCTTAGGAGCAATTGCAGTTCTTATTATAGGATTATGGGTTATTAAAATGATAACTAAAGGTTTAAAAAGGGGGATGGAAAAACGAAAGACAAACGAATCTTTAAAACCTTTTATAATTAGTCTTACTAATATTGGATTAAAAGCATTGCTTATAATTAGTGTGCTCGGAATGGTAGGCATTCAAATGACTTCCTTTATTGCTATACTTGGTGCTGCCGGTTTGGCTATTGGTATGGCTTTATCAGGTTCTTTACAGAATTTTGCAGGTGGAGTTATGATTCTCATTTTTAAACCTTTCAAAGTAGGTGATGTATTAGAAGCTCAAGGCTATTTAGGAATTGTAAAAGAAATTCAAATCTTTAATACAATTATGAAAACTTTCGACAACAAAACAATTATTATTCCTAATGGCGGATTATCAACAGGTTCTATGACTAATTACAGCACCGAAGAAACGAGAAGAGTTGACTGGACTTTCGGTATTGCATACGGCGATGATAGCGACAAAGCTCAAGAAGTGTTAATGAAACTTATTGAATCTAACGGTAAAGTTTTGAAAGACCCTGCTCCTTTTATTGCACTTAGCGAACTAGCAGATAGCAGTGTTAATTTTGTTGTTAGAGCATGGGTAAATGCAGCTGACTATTGGGACGTATATTTTTGGATGAACGATCAAGTTTACAAAGTATTTGCCAAAGAAGGACTCAATATTCCTTTTCCACAAATGTATGTACACTTACAAAAATAAATAAATATAATATTACACAAAGGGCTGTCTCAAAAAGGACAGCCTTTTGTTTTTATAAAACATGCAATGAGCTGCATTCATGCGTTTGGATATAAAGTTACAATACTAAACTAAACCGAATAAAAATATATTTAACATTTTATATAGTCAATCAGAACGTAATATTCAATTTAATAATTTTTTGTATCAAGCTTTTTTATACTTTTGCAGCCCTAAATTTTAACGAGAAATAATGAATTTAAATAAACTTAGAAATATTGGAATTGCAGCTCATATTGATGCAGGTAAAACAACAGTTACAGAACGTATTTTATTTGTAACAGGTCTTAATCGTAAACTCGGAGAAGTTCATAACGGACAAGCAACCATGGACTTTATGAAACAAGAGCAAGAACGAGGAATAACTATTGCATCGGCAGCTATTACTACAAATTGGGAAGGACATCAAATTAATATTATTGATACCCCTGGTCATGTTGATTTTACAATTGAAGTAGAACGTTCATTAAGAGTAATAGACGGTATGGTAGCAATATTCTGCGCTGTTGGCGGCGTAGAACCTCAAAGTGAAACTGTTTGGTATCAAGCCGACAAACATAAAGTTCCAAGAATTGCTTTTATAAATAAAATGGACAGAACCGGAGCAGATTTTTACGATGTAGCAAATCAACTTAACGAGTATCTTGATGCACGGGCTATTCCTTTTCAAATTCCAATTGGTTCCGAAGAAAACTTTAAAGGAATGATAGATATTATTTCCGGTAAAGCTTATGAATTTGATGATTTTAAACGTAACGAAGTCCCAATCCCTACTGATTATAGTGAAAAGTATATTGAAGCCAGAAACTTTTTAATCGAAAAACTTGCCGATTTTAATGATGAGCTATTAGAAAAATTTCTAAACGAAGAAAAAATCCCAAATGAATTATTAAGCACAGTTGCCAGAGAAGCAACTTTAAAGCTTTTAATAACTCCTGTATTTTGTGGTGCTGCATACAAAAACAAAGGCATTCAATTATTACTTGATGCAGTTAATAACTACCTTCCATCTCCTGTTGATGTTGGTGCAATGATCGGAACAGACATAAATAATGAAGAAAAAACCCACACTCGTATTCCTGCCAAGAACGAACCTTTCTCTGCACTTGCATTCAAGCTAATCATTGATCCTTATGTAGGTCAGCAAACTTTTATCAGAATATATTCGGGAACAATAAAAAGTGGCGATGAAGTTTTAAACTCTACAAAAGGTAAAAAAGAACGTATAGGACGTTTACTTAAAATTAGAGCTAAAGAGCGTGAAGAGATTTATGAAGCAGGACCAGGAGATATTATTGCACTAATTGGGATGAAAAGCACAAAAACAGGTGATACTTTGTGTCATCCAGATTTCCCATTACATCTCGAAAACATTTCGGTACCTCCAACAGTAATTGAAATGAAAATTTCACCAAAAACACAAAAAGACCAACGAAAACTTGGTGAAGCATTAGCAAAATTAACCAACGAAGACCCATCTTTTAATGCACGTTTCGATGATGAAACCGAGGAAACCGTTATGGCAGGAATGGGTGAGTTGCATTTAGAAATTATGGTTGACAGACTTAAAGATGAATTTAAAGTGGATGTTGAAGTCGGTGAACCGGCTGTTGCCTACCGCGAAGCAATTACCGAAGAAGTAGAAGTAGAATACCGACACACTAAACAATCGGGTGGGAAAGGTCAATTTGCCCAAACTCTTATGCGTATTGAACCGAATCCGGAAGGAGGTTACGAATTTATCGACAAAATTAAAGGCGGTAATATCCCATCCGAATATATTCCTTCGGTTAATAAAGGAATTATCAAGACAATGAATAGAGGGATCTTAGCCGAATTCCCAATAGAGAATATAAAAGTTACATTACTAGATGGTAAATATCACCCCGTTGACTCATCCGATATGGCATTTCAAATATGTGCGTCTATTTGTTTTAAAAAAGGATTCAACAAAGCCAATCCAATTCTTTTAGAGCCTGTAATGAAAATTGAAGTAAATACACCAGACGAGTTTATTGGCGATGTAGTTGGAAATCTCAACCGTCGTAGAGGAAAAATCGATAGCATGAGACGCTACCGCAAAGGATCTCAAAAACTCAATGGTTTTGTACCCTTAGCTGAGATGTTTGGATATGCTACTACACTAAGAAATTTAACAAGTGGCAGAGCAAATTATTCTATGGAATTCTTTAAGTATATGCCCTTGCCTGAATCAATACAAAAAGAAGTATTAGAAAAACTCAAAGTTAAAAAATCTGAGCAAGAATAATTATTTGAGAAGCGGGTTACTGGATCATATTAATCTCATACTTCTCAAATTAATAATAATACCTAAGTACATGACAAAACTTTAAGACAAATTTTGTAATCTGTTGAATTTCTGTTTAATAGAGCATGTGCAACGAACACTAAACCGTATTTAAATAAGCTCATCGCCCTACGTCCATGTTTTTTAA
>JAQVOJ010000117.1 GCA_028702675.1 Bacteroidales bacterium | reverse complement strand
AGCATCATCATTCCTTCTTTGGTTGATTTCGATAGTTTTTCAGAGGCTTTGTCGTTCTCTTGTTTCTTCTCTTGCTTTTGCTCTTGCTTATCATTCTCTTTGCTTGATTCATCCGTTTTAGTTCCACCGCAAGAATAAAGTATTGCGATAATAATGAGAATTGTTAAAAATGAGAATTTTTTCATAATTTAAAGTATTTAAGTAGTTAAACATTAATAGCTTAAGAGCATATTTTTTATAAAGATACAAATAAAATCATTAAAACTGAAAGATACTCCCTTTTAGTTCCACTTATATTTAAAAAGTCTAAATAATCATTAATAAAAAAACCGAAACAAATTTCGGTTTTTATAAAAATTATTAATCTAAAAACGTAACCCATCCAAATGGGTCTTCCATGTCGCCATACTGTATTGCAAGCAAAGTTTCATACAATTTTGTAGATATCGGTCCCGGTTTACCGTCAGGGCAATATTTATAAACCTCACCACTGTCAAGGTCTTTTATTTCACCAATTGGAGAAATAATTGCTGCTGTACCACAAGCTCCAACCTCTTCGAACCCTGATAATTCATCTTCCCTTACAGGACGCCTTTCGGCTTTATAGCCAAGATGTTCAACCAATTGAATGAGACTTTTATTCGTAATACTAGGCAAAATCGAACTGCTCTTAGGAGTAATATAAGTTCCATCTTTAATAGCAAAGAAATTTGCAGCGCCAATTTCGTCTATATATTTTTTTTCGATAGCATCTAAATACATTGGTGCGCCATAACCCTCTGCATGAACACGTTCTCCACCTCTTAAACTAGCGGCATAATTACCTCCTACTTTAAGTGTTCCTGTTCCTAATGGAGCAGCACGATCGGAGTCTCTGATGATAGCAATTTTTACAGGCTTAAAGCCCTCCTTAAAGTAAGGACCAACAGGAGTAACAAAAATTAAAAACGTATATTCATCAGCTGGTTTTACGCCAACTCTTACACCCGAACCAAACAATAAAGGTCTGATATAGAGTGAAGCACCTGTTCCATAAGGGGGAATAAATTCTTCGTTTTTAAGAACAACAGTTTTAAGCATCTCGAAAAATAAATCTTTCGGGACAGGTTCCATTAAAATTCCATTCGCAGAATTTTGTAAACGTTTCCAGTTTTCTTCCCAACGAAATAAACGAATTTTACCATCTTTACCACGATATGCTTTCATACCCTCGAAAGCTTCTTGCCCATAATGCAGACAGGTAGCTGCCATATGAATATCAATATGTTCTTTATCGGTAATTTCAAGCTTACTCCAATTACCATTTTTAAAATATGCCCTTACGTTATAATTTGTCTTAATGTAGCCAAAAGGCAATTCTGACCATTTTAAATCAACCATAATATTTGTGTTTTAATTATTCAATTTATTTTAGGTTATAAAATTATCAATTACAAAAATGTTTTCCTATTTATTTTATATGTTTTAAGTCATTAAAAAACTACATCCCCATAGCATCCCATATTTTGGAAGATATTTCTGTATTGTCAAAATAATTATCGAACAACTCACTTCCGGTACCAATAGCAATTACAGGTACAGGAGAAGCTGTATGCGACCATGTGGTAAATCCAATACCTGCTCTGGTATTTATTATATTTATTACTGCAGAAACAATTGCATGATAACCTCCATATATTTCGTATAATTCGTTAGGATTATAATGTGAAATTCCCGATATAGTATAATCATATGCAAGTTTAAGTTTCCCAATTTCTTCTTCTGTAAAGCTTATCGAATTATTGAAACATAAAGTATCAATAAGCGTTAATAGCTCCTGAAACTCCCTATTAATCAGCATTGATTTAGCAATCTCTTTTTCGATATATGCTTGCGAATATTTTTGATTTTGCAGAAATTTAAAATCAGTTTGATATTCATTAACTGCATTACCAAGAGCAAGCCCTCCTGTTTCATGATCAGATGTTACTATAATCAATGTTTCTTCGGGGTGTAATAGATAAAACTCGAAAGCTTTTGCAATAGCTTTGTCGAATTCAAGCATTTCATGAATAATTCCGGCAGCATCATTACTATGAGCAGCCCAATCAATCTTTCCTCCTTCTAACATTATAAAAAATCCGTCCTTATTTTCAAGGAGATCAATAGCTTCTTCTAAAAAATCAGCAAGTGGTATTGATTTTTTGTAATTAGGATCAATAGCAAAAGGCATTTCTGCTTCATCAAGTATTGTAGGATTAACACACATGCAAGGAATTTCACATTTTGCTTTATCTAAATCATTGATATCCCTATAAATATTGTAGCCATTTTTCTCTGTAAAATCATACAAATTTTCCATATCTGCATTTCTACCTTCAGGATATTTGAAACCACCACCACCAAAGAAGTCGAACCCGCTATTTGCTAATTGCACTCCTATTTCGTAATACATGCTACGTCTATCTGCATTTGCATAAAAGGATGCAGGAGTAGCATGATTAATAGCTACATTCGAAATTATTCCTATTTTATATCCTGATTCTTTAAGGCTATAAGCAAGCGACTTATAATCAACCGATTTGTCGCTACTTTTAGAAATTATACTAACACCTGTTTTATTCCCTGTAGCTATAGCCGTACCCGCTGCTGCCGAACCGGTAATCTGACGGGTTTCGCAAAACGTATTACAAACCCCATGAACAGGGAATTCGCTCATAACGAGTTTTTTAACCCCAATCTCGTCTTCAAGATTTGCCAAATATGCTTCGGTAAGTGCTATGTGCGAATAACCCATACCATCGCCAATAAACAAAAAAACGTATTTTGCTTTCTTTGCTGTTTGCGGTTTTGGCGTATTCGAGCAGGATATTAAAAATACTAGGCTTAAAAATATAATCGATAAAAATAATAGCTTTTTCATTTTCAATTTCATTTCGTTAAATACAAAATACATTAATCAACAATTCCACTTAAATCACTGCTCTTGTAAATAATACACACTATTTAGATGATAAATAATTTTCACCTATTTTAGTGATTAGAGACAAAAAAGTAGGAACCTTAACTTTTCGGCATGAAAATACGAAAAATAGCTTCAACAGTTATTCCCTTTGCAAGATTTATTTTGTGTAATCAAGATTTTCTCTGTTTTAAGGATACTGCTAAAATGATTGTTTTAATCTCTACTCCTTCAGCAAAACTATCAATGCTTTGATAAATTTTAACTTAATACTGTCAATGTATTGACAAATATGTGTATCTTTGCTTTAAATTGTTTAGTTATGAATGAATTAAGACAAAAATTTTACACCAAATTATCTGAATTAAGTATTGAAACAATCAGAGATTTTAAAAACACAATTGACTGGAATAACCGTTTTATCGGGATTAAGGGAGGTAGAGGTGTTGGTAAAACGACAATGATACTGCAACACATAAAGCAACAATACAATTCCTATGAAAAGGTTCTGTATGTTAGTCTCGATGATTTGTATTTTACCGAAAACAAGCTTTATGACCTTGCTTCAGAATTTTATTTACAAGGTGGTAAATTGCTTGCTTTGGATGAGGTTCACAGATATAAAAATTGGGCAATTGAGTTGAAAAATATTTATGATGATTTCTCTAACATAAAGTTGATTTTTACTGGTTCATCATTGTTGCATTTTCAAAAAGCAAAAGCCGATTTAAGCCGCAGAGCTGTTATTTATCAAATGCCGGGACTTTCATTCAGAGAATATTTGAATTTTGAAGGAGTATATGAATTTGAATCCTTTAGTTTGAATGATATTCTAAATCATCATGTTGAAATTGCAATGCAGGTTAAAGCACAGATAAGACCTATAGAGTATTTTAATAATTATCTGGCTCATGGATATTATCCTTTTTATCTCGAGAATAAGCTTTCATTTCATCGGAAATTAGAAGAAATTATTTTAACCATTCTGGAAGTGGACATTCCTCAGTTTATTAATATCCCGTCGGCAAATATTTATTACCTTAAAAAACTTTTGCAGATTTTAAGTAAAAGTGTTCCTTTTAAGCCTAATATGACATCATTGAGTACAAGAACAGGAATTAGCTTGAATACACTAAAGCAATATTTATATCTTATGCACGATGCAGAAATTGTGAGTTTGCTGAGATCACCAATAAAAGGAATAAACAGCTTAAATAAACCTGAAAAAATTTACATCGATAATTCAAATATGATGTTTGCTCTTGCATCTCAGCAACCAGACAAGGGGAATATAGGAGAAACATTTTTTATCAATCAATTGAAACAAGGGCATCAGATTTACTCTTCAAAAGATGTAGATTTTATTGTGGATGAAAAATTTCATTTTGAAATTGGGGGTCGAAACAAAACCAAGAAACAGATAAGAAATCTGGAAAATTCATGGATAATTAAAGATAATATTGAAATAGGCTACAGCAATGTTGCTCCACTCTGGCTTTTTGGATTTTTGTATTAAATCAAAATCATTTTCATTGCTTCAAAATATTTTCTGTCAATTTTTAAAACATTGAGGTTTATCATAACAGTATGAAGCATTTCCATTTAAAATTTCATTAAAACAATCAATCATCAAAATTACCTAAATTGCATAAAGAATTATAACTTTGCGTAATTAAAATTACTCTACAATTATTATGGACACCAAACTTAATATATACAACACATTAACACGCAAGAAAGAGGTTTTTGAACCTATCAATCCACCACATGTAGGAATGTATGTTTGCGGACCTACAGTATATGGCGATGCACATTTGGGACATGCACGTCCGGGCGTTAATTTCGATTTACTTTACAGATATCTAATGCAATTAGGCTACAAAGTAAGATATGTTAGAAATATTACTGATGTTGGTCATTTAGAAAACGATGCAGACGAAGGCGAAGATAAAATAGCCAAAAAGGCAAGAATTGAGCAACTGGAGCCAATGGAGATAGCTCAATATTATACCAACAGGTATCATAGTAATATGGAGTCTCTAAACACACTTCGCCCAAGTATTGAACCCCATGCCTCAGGGCATATTATTGAACAAATTGAATTGGCAAAACAAATTCTTAATCAGGGATTTGCTTATATTAGCAATGGTTCGGTATATTTTGATGTTGAAAAATACAATAAGACTTATCCTTACGGGAAACTGTCGGGGAGATTGATTGAAGACCTTTATAGTAACACTCGAGAACTAGACGGACAAAGCGAAAAACGAAATCCATTTGATTTTGCCTTATGGAAAAAAGCCAACCCCGAACATATTATGCGTTGGCCTTCGCCATGGAGTGATGGATTCCCCGGTTGGCATGCCGAATGTTCTGCAATGGGTATGAAATATTTAGGCGAAACTTTTGATATTCATGGTGGCGGTATGGATTTACTGTTCCCTCATCACGAATGCGAAATTGCTCAGAGTACTGCTGCTATTGGCAAAGAATCGGTTAAATACTGGATTCATAACAATATGATTACCATTAACGGGCAAAAAATGGGTAAATCGCTTGGCAATTTTATTACTCTCGAAGAATTATTTACGGGAAATCATAAAATACTTGAGCAAGCATACAGCCCAATGACTATACGCTTTTTTATCCTTCAGGCACACTACAGAAGCACTCTTGATTTTAGCAATGAAGCCCTGCAAGCAGCTGAAAAAGGGCTTAACAGGCTAATGAAAGGAATTGCTCAAATAGATAAAATTAAACCTGCCGAAAATTCTACAGTAAAAATAGATAAGATTGATGCAAAATGTACAGAAGCAATGAATGACGACCTTAATAGCCCAATAGTAATTGCACACCTCTTCGATGGACTTAAAACTATTAATGCTTTGGTTGAAAGAAAAGAAAAAATAAATAGCAGCGATCTCGAATTATTAAAAAATACTTATCATAAATGGACTTACAATATTCTTGGTCTTAAACAAGAAACAGATAGCAAAAGTAATGAGTTATTTAATAATCTTATTGATACTATTTTAAATATAAGACTTGAAGCTAAAGCTGCAAAAGACTTTGCCACATCTGATAATATCAGAGACAGGCTTAAAGAAATGGGAATAATTATAAAAGATAAAAAAGACGGGTTCGAGTGGGAGTTAGAATAAGATTTTTGAAAATAAACATCTTTAAATCAACTAATTATTCATTTGTTGCTTTAATTTCGATAGTTTTATTGCTATCAAGTTCTTGCTATAAATATGTTTCGTACAATAATTCTAAAAGTGAATACTGTGTTGCAAATATTAAAGATATTCAACATACAGGAGGGGCTTATTTTTCGTCTCCTAAACATACGCCAAACGGTAATATAGTTGCCGGCAACCATAATGGAAATGTTCTGTTTTTTAACTCCGAAGGCGATAAAATAAACAGCTATAAAACAAAAAGCTGGGTTCATGCTACTCCTCAAAGTGTTTCCGACACGTTAATATCGCTAGGCAGTTACGATGGAAATATTTATTTCTTTAATAATGATGGACAATTAAGAAAAGTAATAAAACCGGGAGGAAAAATATTTACAAATCTTGTAGAAGTATCTAAGGATATTGTTTTGTTCGGAGCTAATCGTAAAAGTATTATTTGGTACGATTTAAAAAATGACATAAAAAAAGTTTTTAAAACCCGAAAGTTAAATCATGGTTCACCGGCATTATTGTCGAATGGCATAGCAGTAATTGGCTCAAGCGACAAGAATTTATATTTTTTCGATAAAGATTTTAATATGATAAAATCATATAAAACCGGCGGGTGGATAATGCACTCTAAACCTATTGAGTTAAGTTCCGGAAATATAGCTTTTGGCTCTTACGATAAATGTCTTCATCTGATAAATTCGAAAGGCAAATTAATAAATAAAATAAAAACCGGAGGTAAAATTCATGGTACTCCAGTAGAAACAAGTGATAGTTTAATAGCATTCGGATCTTTCGATGGAAATATTTACTTTTCTGACCTTAATGGCAAAATTGTTAATACTATTAAAACAAGGAAAAAGATAGTTGCTTCTCCATTGGTTTTACCTAACAAAAATATTGTTTTCGCCTCAATGGATAGATGTTTATATTATTGCTCTCCAAACGGAGAATTATTATCGGTTACTTATACAGGAAGTAAGATTTTTGCAAGTCCAATATTAACGCAATCAGGCAATATATTTTTAGCTACTCTCGATGGAAGTGTTATGATTGTGGAACCTTAAGAAACAAATATATTAATTAATTCTACAATTAATGACAGTATATAAATACATGAGATATTGCAAGCTTGTAAAAATTCATTTCAAAATATACGAA
>JAQVOJ010000116.1 GCA_028702675.1 Bacteroidales bacterium | reverse complement strand
CAGTTCTTAAAAGTATTACATTCTATAACAATTATTTATTCAATTATTTTTAAGACTATATAATTCATTAATGATATGCAGAAATAAGTTAACAATTAAGCCATTTTAACCTGCTTAATAAATAGAAGTAGCTTTGAGTATATCGAAATAATACCATTTACAAAAAAATTGGTATTGCCAATAACAATGCAACATAATTAAAAGTAATAAATCTGATATAGAACATATCGAGACTACAGAATTAAATCCTTATTTAGTCCTTACGAACCTATATATTTGTTATTCTGCCACTTACAGCACTCCACTATTTAGATTTAATCTATTTACAAATCGCAAAAACTGACAATTGTCATCATTGCCCAATATTCATAAACCTAATTTTAAGCTTGAAAGATTTATCTACAATAAAGATAAAAAAGAGTAAACAACTTAATTATAATCTAAAGCTTATAAAAGATGACAGATGTTAATGTAATTATCAAAAAACAGGTAGAAAAACACGGAGCAAAACGTGAAGCGCTTATGCCAATACTTCAAAGCATTGTAGCCGACAAAAACTACATTACCGAAGAAGATATGCTTGCAGTATCAGAAGCACTTGACATTTCGGCTGCTGATGTTTATGGCACAGCCACATTCTACACTTTCCTTGAAACAAAGCCTTTGGGGCAATATGTAATCAGGGTGTGCAAAACAATATCATGCCACATGGCAGGTAAAGACGAAATCATTAAAACCATAGAGGATGCCTTAAAGATTAAACTTGGCGATACCACACCAGACAAAAAGTTTACATTACTTCAAGCAAACTGTATGGGGTGGTGTCATAAAGGTCCGGTTATGCTTATAAATGATGAAGTATATCCCGAATTAACACCGGAAAAAACTATCGAGATTCTCGAAGAGTATATGTCAAAGAAATAACTAAGTAGCTAACAAAAAAAGAACAAATCATGCAAAATAAAAACCTAAAAAGAGTAGATTTGATTTTCGGCGAATATGCAGCCGAAAAGTATAAAACCCTTCAAAATGCTCTTAAGCGAAGTCCCGAAGAAATAATTAACGAATTACTTGATTCTGGACTTAAGGGTCGTGGTGGGGCAGGTTTTCCTACCGGACTAAAATGGAAATTTACAAAACAAGAAAATTCTGCTGTTAAATATGTAATCTGCAACGCTGACGAAGGCGAACCAGGAACATTTAAAGACAGAGAAATACTTTGCAGAGTACCTCGTAAAATTTTTGCAGGTATGGCAATTTGCGGTTATACAATTGGTGCAAAACAAGGCTTTCTATATTTACGAGGAGAATACAGATATCTGTTACCTGATTTATATAAAGAACTAGATATTTATCATGAGCATGCTAAAAAGTTTGGTTTAGATTTTACAATAGAAATTAGAATGGGTAGTGGTGCTTATATATGTGGCGAAGAAAGTGCTTTATTTGAATCGATGGAAGGTAAACGCGGCGAACCACGCAATAAACCTCCCTATCCGACAAAAGCAGGATATTTAGGCAAACCTACTTGTATTAACAATGTAGAAACTTTTGTAACCTCTTTGATGATTATTCGTCATGGCGCTGAATATTACAAAAAATTAGGTACTCAAGATTCGAGAGGTTCTAAGGTATTTTCTGTTTCAGGAGATACGCCAGTTGCAGACATTCACGAACTTGAATTAGGCATGACTGTACAAGAATTTGTTGATGATTTTGGAGATGGTGATACAAAAGCCGTTCAAATTGGTGGAGCTTCAGGAATGTGTGTCCCTCGTAAAAAGTTTGCTGATACAATTATCGGATACGAAGGCGTACCAACAGGCGGATCAATGATGTTATTCAATAGCACACGTTCAATGTACAACATACTTCATGATTATTTAGAGTTTTTTGCCGAAGAATCTTGCGGACAATGCACACCATGTAGAGTTGGTTGTCAGCAACTTCTTAAAGGAATAGAAGCAGTAAAACGCGGTGAGAAAAAACCTGAATATCTTGAAACTCTGAAAAAATTAGCAGCAACAATGAAAACTGCATCAAAATGTGGTTTAGGGCAATCAGTTGCTAATCCTTTTACTTCAATAGTAAATAACTTCAGAGAAGAGATTATTTATTAATTATTAACAAGAAAATTTAGAATAATGGCAAAATACGAAGTAAACCTCAAAATTAATGACATACCGGTAACGGTAGAAGAAGGCACCACAATTTTGGATGCCGCGAGGAAAGTAAACATTCATATTCCTACACTATGTGCACATCCCGATTTGTGCGTTGCAGGAAATTGTCGTGTATGCGTTGTTGAACAAAAAGGAGCTAGACTTTTACAAGCTTCATGTGCTACACCAGTTTCTGAAGGAATGGAAATTTATACCAATAGTAAACAAGTACGTACAGCAAGACGTCATATTATTGAATTATTACTTTCTGAACATAACGCTGACTGTACAAAATGTTACAAAAACGGCAATTGTGAATTACAAGATTTAGCACACGATTATCGTGTAAGCGACAACGAACTCCTCGATTTATTGCAATTCAAAAACTATACAATCGACGACTTTTCTCCTTCAATAATAAAAGACGACAGCAAATGTATTCGCTGCCAGAGATGTGTACGCACATGTGCTCAACTCCAACATGTAAGTGCTTTAGCAGTTGCATACAAAGGCGAGCATCAGAAGATTTCTACATTCTTCGAAAAACCAATGCACGCAGTAGTATGTACAAATTGTGGACAATGTATCAATCGTTGCCCAACCGGAGCATTAGTTGAGAAAAACTATATTGACCAAGTATGGGATGCAATATACGACGAAGGAAAACATGTTGTAGTACAAACTGCACCGGCTGTTCGTATCGGATTAGGCGAAGACTTAGGACTTGCTCCAGGTAATAGAGTAACAGGAAAAATGGTTGCAGCTTTACGCAGATTAGGGTTCGATTCTGTATTAGATACAGACTTTAGTGCCGACCTTACTATTATGGAAGAAGGTACTGAATTGCTTACTCGATTAAAGAAAGTACTAGTAGAAAAAGATGACAGCGTTGCTCTTCCAATGATGACTTCTTGCTCACCGGGTTGGATAAAATTTCAAGAGCATAAATATCCTAATTTACTTAAGAATTTATCTACTTGTAAATCACCTCAGCAGATGTTCGGCCCTTTAGCAAAAACTTTCTTTGCCGAAAAGAAAAATATTAAAGCCGAAAACATAGTTTCAGTTTCGATAATGCCTTGTACAGCTAAAAAATACGAAGCAGAACGTCCAGAAATGAGAGATAGTGGTTTCCAAGATGTTGACTATGTATTAACTACCCGCGAACTTGCAATGATGATTAAGCAAGCAGGTATCGACTTTGAGCATCTTGAAGAAGAAAAATACGATAGTATCATGGGCGAATCTACCGGTGCTGCTGTAATATTTGGAGCTACAGGTGGAGTTATGGAAGCTGCTTTAAGAACTGCATACGAAATAGTTACAGGGCGTGAAGTTCCGTTTAAGAACTTAGATATTAAGCCTGTACGTGGATTCGAAGGTGTTAAAGAAGCAAAAGTTACAATTCAGGATGTAAAACCCGAATGGGGGTTCCTTGAAGGTGCAGAATTAAAACTTGCTATTGCTCACGGATTAGCTAACGCCAATAAAGTTATGAAAGCTGTTTCAGAAGGTACTGCCGATTATCATTTTATAGAAATCATGGCATGTCCTGGTGGGTGTTTAGGTGGCGGAGGTCAACCAATACCAACAAGCCCCGAAATTCGTCAGAAACGTATGGAAGCTATTTACGAAGAGGATGCAAATATGCCAATTCGTAAATCACACGAAAACCCTGAGATTGTTGCTATATATGAAGAGTTTCTTGGAGAACCTAACAGCCATAAAGCTCACGAATTGCTTCACACTCATTACACAAAAAGAAAAGCTTATTAGTAAATAAGCATAAAAAAAAGGCTACAAAATTTGTAGCCTTTTTTTTATATAGCTTTATGGTTTATTAAAAGTACTTCACTTTTATCTAAACGGAAACGATTAATAACTGAATCTTCAAATTCGTCGGAAACGGCAAATGTTTTCACAGAAAATCCTGCAGATTCTAACCTAGTTGGATAATCTCTACCATGCCACCTAACATGATCGTACTGCCCAAATGCCTTTTCTCGCTCTTTAGCATCGGTTATAGACGAATCCTCATAAGTAAATTCAAAAGTTTTGTTAATTGGCACTTGCAAAATTGCCCATGCACCAGGTTTTAATATTCTTAATATTTCTTTCATAGCTGCAATATCATCAGAGACATGTTCGAGTACATGATTACAGATTACAACATCAAAAAGATTATCTTCCAAAGGAATATTCATTATGTCGAAATGCAAATCGGCTATAGGCGAAACCAAATCAGCAGTTGTATAATCAAGATTTTTTAGTTTTCTAAAACGTTTGTAAAACGATTGTTCAGGAGCTATGTGTAAAACTTTAAGTTTTTTTTCAAAAAACTCCGTTTTATCTTGCAAATACAACCACATCAAACGATGTCGCTCAAGTGATAAACACTTAGGGCACAATCTATTAACAGCTCCTTTATTTCCATAAGGCAAAAACTTTCGGAATTTGGATTCACAAATTGGACATTCAACTTTATTACCTTTGTAAAAAGGTATAATTATCCAAGTAAAAATCTTAGAAAACCTTATTAGCACAGGTCTTGGAATATTACGGACTAAAAAACGAATAAATTTTCTCATAATATCTTTTCCTGTTCTTTAACATTTATAATTTTATCTTCAAAGAAATACCAAACATAAGCATCGACCCTCTCGCCGGTTATACTCTCAATAATTTCGGCATATTTGTCCACCTGCTGTATATGTTTGTTATCCATCTTTTTACCAAATTTATAATCTACAACTGCCCATGACTTATCAAACTTCATAACTCTATCAGGTCTTAAAAATTCGCCCTTTGGCAATAATAAACTACGCTCCGAAAACAATTTTTCGTATTTGCTGAACCAAATTTTTGGTAAACCAGAACTCAATTTAAATGAAATTTCACTTAATAATTCTTTAGCTTTAGATTGCGATATAATACCATCGGCAAAAGCCATATTTAAAGCATTTTGTACGCTATTGATATCAGTAATATTTTCAAATATTTTGTGATAAATCAGTCCATTCTTAATAGGAATATTATTATCAAACTTTTCGAACCAGTTTTTTATTTTAATATTTTTATTAGGGATAAAAACAGGGTAAGCAGCATCTCCGGTTTTATGTTGTAAGTATAGTTTTTCTTCATCGATATCTCCAATTTTCCAACTATTGTCGTCAGATTTAAAGTTTGTAAATTCTTGAAATACATTATCAGCAGCCTTCAATTCTTGTTGTAAAGCAGCATACAAATAATTAGAAATATTAGTGTGTGAATGTGGCTCGTTTGGAGCACTAATAAATAGTCCATTCTTAGCACGTGTAAAAGCTACATACAGCATGTTCAGATTGTCGAAAATAGTGTTAAAGTATTCTTCGAAATAATCTTTGAAAAAGAAAGAATTTACAAGGCTACTAGAACACTTTAGGGGATAAGCATTTAATTTAGAAAATGGCTTTATTTGTGTACTGCACCATACCATTGTTAAGTTAGGGTTCGGTACAAAAGACCAATCGCAAAACGGGATTATCACATATCCAAAACCTAAACCCTTAGATTTATGTATAGTCAAGATTTTAATTGCATCAGGATCGTCTGGTAACTGCAAGCTTTGCTTGTCGGAATTAATATTCCACCATTCTATAAATGCGTCTAAACCACTATCATATTTAGACTGAAATGTTGAACAAACATCAGCAAATGCTTCTAAAAAAGGTATTGCGTCTTTATCATCGTCTAATTCTAAAATTTTTATCAGTCTTTCGCTTAACTCAAAAAGTGGAAATTGTTTAGCGATATTATTTAATAGCTTTATATCATTATGCAACAAGCTAATAAGTTTATCTTTATCTGTTTCGATTTGTAATTCGGAAAGGACTTTTGAGTTTTGCTTATAATACTTCTGATACAAAACGATTGCCTGTATCAATGAAGATATATCCTCGTTGTTTGCAAAATATTTAAGCAAGCCTATAATAATATTGACAGTATAGCTACTGTTTAATCTTAAAGCCTCGTTGCTTACTATTCTGTAACTAATATTTTGATTAGCCTTTGAGCTGCGTCCATAATCTAATAAAAATCTTGCAACTTGTTGTCCATCTTTATTTTTTCTTACGAGTATAGCTATATCTCCGGGCGACACACCCTTTTGCTGTAGATTTTCTATTTGCTCAACACATTTGCAAAGTGCAAGTTCCCGATATTCATCTTTTTTACCATCAAAAAAGTTTATTTCAACAATTCCCCCTTTACCTTTTTTAATATTCTGTTTTATATCAGAATAATTCTTTGCAAACATACCCTCATAATCCGATAATAGTTCAGAATGATTATTCTTCTCGAGAGTATCGACAATAAATTTTTCGAAAAGCGGAACTAAAGCGTCAAAAATAGTATTATTAAACTTAACAATATTTTTACGGCTACGCCAATTATCGTTCATAACAATAGGAATAGCATTGAAATATTCAGGCACTTCCTGCCCCAGTAGTTTCCAGTTTCCATTTCGCCAACGATAAATCGACTGCTTAACATCACCTACTATCATACCTTGATTATTGATATGCGAAAGACACTCAATCATAAGAGGTTTTAGAGCGAGCCATTGTTTATTACTGGTATCTTGAAACTCATCAATTAAATAATGATTAACGAAAGCTCCTGTTTTTTCATAAACAAAAGGAGAATCGTTATTTTCGGTAAGTGCAGCTAAAAAATCAGTAACATCGCTGAGCAAATACTCATTATTTTCTTTTAAATAATTATCAATTCTATGTCTTGCATCAATAGTTAAGCCCAAGTAATAAAGATTATTTCTAACTAATATACAAGTATTAAATAAACTTATATTATCGTAATAGTGTGAACAGTAGCGATTTGCAATTAGCATTATAGAATTTAATACAGGTCTTATTTTACTTTGGTTCTTATCATTGTTAGCTATCCATTTTGTTTCATCATTGCAAGATTCTATAATAGTATTTGAGGGAGAAATAAAATTATCAAACCTATTAAGTAATTGTCTTGGAATAGATTTACTTTTACCTTTAAAATCATCAGTGGATAAACCAATGTCATTTAATATCTTTTCTAATTCATTTTTTAATTTAGTGTTTTTTTGCTCAATTATATTTATTGTGCTGTA
>JAQVOJ010000115.1 GCA_028702675.1 Bacteroidales bacterium | reverse complement strand
TAAATTTAGTTTAATGTTTGCTTAATTTTTTGTAATATTGCAATAGATTAATGAAAAATGAGAAGAAAATAAGTGGTTCGATTTTTGCTTAATTACTCGAAAATTAAAAGTTATGAGCTTAATTAAAAGATTTACTCTATTTATTGCTGTACTTGTAGTTTCTTCAAACCTTATTGCTTTACCGGTATTTGACATCCCCGATAATATATTTGCAGCAATGAAGCTTGGAAATGCCGAAGAATTATCTAAGCATTTTAATACATCCATAGAATTAGTAATATTAGATCAAGAAGATGTATATAGCAAACAGCAAGCAGAACAAATACTGCGTAACTTTTTTCTAAAATATAAAGTGCAAAATTTTAGGCTGTTACATCAAGGAGGGAAAGAAGATGCTCAATATGCAATTGGAACTCTCGAAACCGACAAAGGAAGCTTTAGAGTTTATTTTCTAGTTAAACAAAAAAATGATAAAGCATTTATTCATCAACTTCGTATTGAATTGGAATGATAAATCAAGATTATCTTAAGGATCTTATAGCAAAAGCATATTACGAAGACGTCGGTAGCGGTGATTATACGTCATTGGCTTGCATACCCGAAAATGTACGTGGAGATGCATTTTTGCTAGTTAAAGAACCTGGTATTTTGGCAGGTGTAGAAGTAGCCGAAAGAGTGTTATTGTTTTACGATGATACTGCCAAGATTAATATAACAATCAAAGATGGAGAAACTGTTAATTCAGGCGATATCGCTTTTTATGTTAATGCAAAAAAACAGAAGCTTTTACAAGCCGAGCGCACTTTGCTAAACTTTATGCAAAGAATGAGTGGCATTGCAACGGTAACAAAGCAATATACTGAAGCAATTAAAAACTATAAAGCAAAAGTATTAGACACACGTAAAACAACACCCTGCTTACGTTTAATAGAAAAAGAAGCAGTACGTATTGGTGGTGGAGTAAATCATAGAATCGGACTTTACGACATGATTATGATTAAAGATAATCATATTGATTTTGCCGGTGGTATAGAGAATGCAATTAAAAAAGTAATAGATTATAATAAACAGCATAATTTAAATCTGAGAATTGAAATAGAGGTTAGAGATATGGATGAGCTTGAGCAGGTTTTAATCTTTGGAGGCATAAATCGAATTATGTTAGATAATTTTACAATTGAAGATACTATTAAAGCTGTAAGTATGATTAGTGGCAAATACGAAACTGAATCTTCGGGAGGAATTACATTAAGTAACATACGCGATTATGCAGCATGTAATGTTGATTATATCTCGGTTGGTGCTCTTACTCATAATATAAAAAGTCTTGATTTAAGCCTAAAAGCTTCTGAATGAAACCCTCTAAAATAATTTTAAAGAATCACTATGTTCGCATATCGATTAATTGGTTGAAGAAGCGTTCATTACCCGGGTTTAGAGGATATCCTTTGTGGGATGTCGGTGAGTTTTTTCTAAGTGGATTAAAAAAAGGAAATTTGGGAATTAGAGCTGCAGGAGTAGCTTTTAACCTTTTTGTATCAGTTTTTCCTATGATTATTTTCTTTTTCACAATGATTCCTTACATTCCTATCGACAATTTTCAATCCGAATTGCTTAAATTTTTAAATGATGTTCTTCCCGGAGATGCATATAATTTATTTAGTTCTACAATAGAAGATACGGTAATTATCCAAAGGGGCAGGTTACTATCTATTGGTTTTATATTGATGTTATTTTTCTCATCGAATGGAATAATTGCACTAATACACGCATTTAATGCTACACATCATGATATCGAAACAAGATCATGGCTTAACAAAAGAGTTATAGCAATTTTACTCGTAATAATATTATCAATTCTGGTAACTACTGCAATATCTTTAGTTACTGTAAGTAATCGTTTGGCAATAAATGTCCTAAATTTAGATTTACTAAAAAGCTCCACAGTATTTTTTATTGTAGGGTTTCTAAAATGGATTATTGTAATTGCTCTGTTCTACTTCGGCACATCATTTCTATATTATCTTGGTCCTTCACGAAAAAGCCATTTTAGATTTATCTCACCAGGAGCTACTTTGGCAACCATTATACAAATTATTGCGACATTAGGATTTTCATACTATGTAAATAATTTCGGACAGTATAATAAACTTTATGGATCAATTGGTACAATAATAGTTGTTATGATGCTATTATATATAACCTCTTTCGCATTAATACTTGGCTTTGAATTAAATGCCAGCATTAGAGAAACAGATATGAATAAAATTAACAAAAAAAAGAAGAGCTATTAAAATAATTTGCTCTTCTCTTTCATTAATGCTTTTCTTATTATTCTGCAAAAAAACTATAAACAGAGTTTTTATTGCATTCGTTTACTGTAAACAAAAATTTGCCTTTCTTAAATACAAAATAGTGATAATTGTTTCCTATAGCTGCACAACCGGGAATATCCTTTAGATAATCGCTCTTAATACGCCATAAGCTATAATCATCTTTACTAATTACGTATTCAGGTTCTAAAATTAGAGATTTAGAATAAGGTATCTTAAACTGTCCAAATTGCGTTAACGTAACAATTTCGTTGCTTTTTAAAGATTCGCTAGTTGAATAGTTTTTATTACTGTATCTTTCTGATAATACAGTATCTCCATTAGCCATACCTGAAGTATTTACAAAAAGGCTTAATGCAAAAGTTAAAATAAGGAAGTTTTTCATTTTTGTTCCTCCTAAATTGGGTTTTATTTGGTTAAACATATTATTGTTAATTTGTAATTTATTTCTACAACAAATTTAATATGTTCAACATGCCTTGTAAGTTAAGGTACAGTTAAATAAATTAAAGCAATAGTTAAAAAAAGTATATTTTAGTTAACAAACACTTAAAAATAACTAATTATTAGAGACAGATTCAATAATAAAACCTGTAATAATTCCAACACCAATACCAGCAACAGAACCAAATATTGAATTTTTTAGAATTTTGTTACGTCCGCTTTGTTTGTAACCAAGTATAAAGTACTCATCATCATAATTATTGTGATAATTTTTTGAAATATACTTTTTTGAAGGACTTGCAAATGCTAAGCCAATGTTTAATGCAATCGGAACCGAAAGAGCGTAAAACGGATATGGAGACAGCATACTTCCGGCACCAAGGATAAAACCTGCACCAAAAGCCCAATATGGTTTGTAATCATTCAAAGCAGCATTTTTGCCTTCCAATACAAGTTTCATTGTTTCAACACTATATTCATCCTCTTGTGGAGTATAAAAATAATTTTCGGTACCGTCGCTCATTTCAATACTATAAACATCAATTAAATCAATACTTTTTGTTAAAGTCTTTCCATTGTTTTTCTTAAATTGATAGAATAATACATCTTGGTCATTGTCAATCTGAAATTTAACAGCATTAATTCTTTTACCATTTAAATGATATATAGTATTTTGTGCAGATAAATTATTTGATAAAACTAAAACACAAGTAATTGCAAATAACAGCCTAAGATTATTCATATAATATTAATTTAATTAATTTCGGAAATATATAAATAAAAGATTAATTATTTTAGATAATTTAAAAAAAAGTAAAAATGATGATAAAAAACTATGTAATGTGTAAAACAATTTCATAATTTTACCATTTCCAAAATAGTAAGTTGAATTTTAAATATAATAATTATGAGTGATGCATTTGCCAAAAGGCACATAGGTCCGAGAGAACAAGAGATACCCGAAATGCTTAGTACTGTTGGCGTTAGCAGTATTGAAGAATTAATAAACCAGACAATACCATCTGCAATAAGACTCAAAAAGGATTTGGATTTACCAGACCCAATGAGTGAGCAAGAGTTTATGCAGCATATTCATTCGTTGGCTAAAAAGAATAAATTGTATCGTTCTTTTATAGGTTTAGGCTACTATCCTACTGCTGCCCCTTCGGTAATTATCCGTAATATTTTTGAAAATCCGGGCTGGTACACATCATATACACCATATCAAGCCGAGATTTCGCAAGGAAGGCTTGAAGCACTCCTTAATTTTCAGACTATGGTTACCGAGCTTACCGGTATGGAGATAGCCAATAGTTCATTGTTAGATGAATCTACGGCTGCTGCTGAAGCTATGAGTATGATGTTTAGTGCTCGCACTCGTCAGGCTGTAAAAGAAGGTAGAAATGTTCTATTTGTTGATGAAAATATTTTTCCACAGAATTTAGCAGTGATTAAACTAAGAAGCGAACCAATTGGAGTTGAAATAGTTGTTGGGGATTATTCTGAATATATTTTTACAGGTAAAGAGTTTGGTTGTATTGTTCAATTTCCTGCTGCTGACGGAACTATAAGAGATTATAGCCATTTTGCCGACAAAGCCCATACAAATGAGGTTCTTGTTAGTGCTATCGTTGATATCATGAGTTTAGTATTACTCAAAAGTCCTGCAAGTTGGGGTGCCGATATTGCGGTAGGTTCTACTCAAAGATTTGGTGTACCAATGGGGCTTGGAGGTCCACATGCTGCATTCTTAGCTACTTACGAAAAATACAAACGTAGTGTCCCCGGAAGGATTATCGGAATTTCAGTAGATAGATTTGGAAACCAAGCTTTAAGAATGGCTTTGCAAACACGCGAACAACATATAAAGAGAGAAAAAGCAACATCAAATATCTGTACTGCCCAAGCATTATTGGCATCAATGGCAGGAATGTATGCTGTTTATCATGGACCCGAAGGGCTTAAAAAAATTGCATTAAAAATACATAAATATGCTGTAAGTCTTGCAAATGGATTAGACAAAATTGGTTATACGGTATTAAACAATAATTATTTTGATACTCTTTCAATAGCCTTGCCTGACAATGTGAAAGCAGAAAGAGTTTGCGAAATTGCATTAAATAAAAAAATCAATGTTTATTGTAAGTCAGATAAAGTAGTTCAAGTTACTATTGATGAACTTACAAATGAAAACGACATTAATGATTTATTGTCGATTTTTGCCGAGGCAATGAATTCTAAAAATGAAAAAGCTAAGTTTAATCTTGATAGCAATATCGACAAAATATTCATTCGTACTGATAAATTCATGCAACAAAAAGTATTTAATACTTATCATTCAGAAACTGAAATGATGCGATATATTAAGAGACTTGAACGTAGAGATATAGCTCTTAACCACAGTATGATTCCTTTAGGTAGTTGCACAATGAAATTAAATTCGGCGACATCAATGATGCCCTTAAGCTGGCAGGAATTAAATGCAATTCATCCATTTGCCCCAAAAGACCAATACGAAGGATATACAGAAATGATGAATAATCTTGTTGATTATCTTAAAGAAATTACCGGTTTTGCAGATATTAGTTTGCAACCTAATTCAGGAGCAGCTGGAGAACATACCGGACTTATGGTAATTCGTGCTTATCATCATGCTAATGGTAATGCACACCGTAATATTTGTTTAATACCATCCTCAGCTCATGGTACAAATCCGGCAAGTGCTGTAATGGCAGGAATGAAAGTTGTTGTAGTTGCTTGTGATGAAAATGGGAATATTGATGTTGAAGATTTAAAACAAAAAGCAGAAGAGCATAATCAAGATTTAGCAGCAATAATGATTACTTATCCATCAACTCATGGAGTGTTTGAAAGTAGAATTATTGAGATTATTGAAATTGTTCATAAGCATGGTGGACAAGTATATATGGATGGTGCAAATATGAATGCACAAGTAGGATTAACTCATCCGGGAATTATTGGTGCTGATGTATGTCATCTTAATTTGCATAAAACCTTTGCAATTCCTCACGGGGGTGGTGGTCCAGGTGTAGGACCTATTGGTGTTGCTAAACATTTAGTAGATTATTTACCCGGTCATCCTGTAGTAAAAGTTGGTGGTAAATATTCCATAAATGCTGTTGCAGCAGCTCCTTTTGGTAGTCCACTAGTTTTACCAATCACTTATGCTTATATAAGAATGTTAGGAACCGAAGGTTTAAAGAAATCTACTGAAATTGCGATACTTAATGCAAATTATTTAGCAGCTGCAATGAAGGGTTACTACGAAGTGCTTTATACCGGTGAAACAGGACGTTGCGCTCACGAAATGATTTTAGATTGCCATTCTTTCCGCGAAAAATACGGTGTAGAAGCTTCCGATATAGCTCGCAGACTAATGGATTATGGTTTTCATGCACCAACCTTGTCGTTTCCGGTTCACGAAACCCTTATGGTTGAACCTACAGAGAGTGAAAGCAAACAGGAACTTGACCGATTCGCACAGGCAATGATAGAAATTAAAAAAGAACTTGAAGCTATTAAGTCAGGAGAACTTGATAAAGAAGATAACCCGTTAAAAAATG
Organism: Bacteroidales bacterium; assembly: GCA_028702675.1. Classification (GTDB taxonomy): domain Bacteria; phylum Bacteroidota; class Bacteroidia; order Bacteroidales; family ML635J-15; genus JAQVOJ01. Next base: position 1,030 of record JAQVOJ010000115.1, on the reverse strand, counting down.
CTCCACATACTCAATTTGAATGTGCCGGTGATGAGTGGAATCATAAATACACTAGAAAGCAGGCTTCTTTCCCGCTTGATTGGATTAAAGATAATAAATTCTGGCCTTATGTTTCTAAAATTGATAATGGATATGGAGATCGTAATCTTGTTTGTACTTGCGAAACTATTGATTCTTATTTGTAAAATTATTAGATAATACCTAAAAAAAATGGGGCAAATTTGATTTGCCCCATTTTTTTCTCACAAACCTTAACTATTTAACAATCAATTTTTTAACTATTTCCTTACCGTTTAAATCTACCTTTACAAAGTAAATACCGGCATTTAATTCAGAAACATCTATTTCTTGATTTAGTCTTGGATTATTTATATTAATAATACTTTTACCTAAAACATCAGAAATAATAATACTATTAGCATTATCATCCCCAGTAATAACATTTATCATACTATTAGCAGGATTAGGATATATCGTTAATGAACCAGAATTCTCAATATCAACAAAAACATTCCAACCAATTACAACCGGACTAGATACTACACATCCATTTGCATCCTGAACCATTACAGAATAATTACCGGGTAATACATTTTCAATTGTAAGTCCTGTTTCATCGTTCGACCACAGAATTGTATAAGGTTCTGTGCCGTTTGAGATACTAATTGTTGCACTTCCATCTGCAATATCTTCGCCTGTTGCGTCAATTATTTCATCTATTGTAATTTCAGGTGATTCATAAACTGTGATATAAGCATTTTTAACCTCTGTATCACTATCATTGTCTTCGTTTAAAATAATTAACATCACGTTGTATGTGCCAGGATTTTCGAATGTAAAAGTTGGATTTTGACTAGAAGAAGTTCCGCCATCTCCAAAGTTCCATGTCCAAGCAATTGGACTACCTTCGCTTAAATCCGTAAATTGAACAGTTAAAGGAGCACATCCTTCGGTTATATCTGCTTCAAAATCAGCAACAAATGGGTCTTCATATATTGTTGTTACTTCAATACAGGCTGCAGCTGAACAT
>JAQVOJ010000114.1 GCA_028702675.1 Bacteroidales bacterium | reverse complement strand
GAATGGTACTCGTACCGTAAGGGCAGATTGCTTCGGGCTGTGCCCTCGCAATGACGGTGGGGTTGTACTGCATACTACCTCGCAATGACGGTTTATTTATTTATTATCATTTTCTTAAATTCAATAGGTTTACCATTTACAATCATTCCGTAAGTATAAACGCCTATTGCCCAATTATTGTTTTATTCAAACACCAACTTCTCCGCCTTTACCAGTTTACCATCAATAAAAAGATTACAAACGTAAACTCCATGGACCCAGCCTTTGGTGGAGATAACCGTGGTTTCGCCGGCAATTTTAATCTGTTCTTTTAATTCGCCATTTGTGCCGAGAATTTTAAATTCAACATTTTTATATGACGAAAGATAAATCTTTACTGTAAAATCATTATTAGTGGGATTTGGATAAAGCTGCATTTTAGGAATATCACTTTGCTGCGTAAAACCTATTCCGGAAGTATCTTCGATATAAATTGTTTTGCTTGCTGTTTTTATACAACCATCCTGCGTTACTGTTACATATATGTTATACTCACCTGGCTCTGTGAAAGTATAGATTGGGTCTTTCACACTAGCAGTACCAAGACCAGAAAAATTCCACTCCCATGAGTCTACATAAGCATTGTTGTTATAAAACTTCACTTCTGCCTCTCCATTATTTAAGTAAAACGTATCTTTTGCATTGCCAAAATTCTCGTAAGCATATATAAGCGGGCGTAAATAATCGCATCCATTATCGGGCATGTGCCACTTTGCAATGCCTAAGGCACGCTGAGAATCCCCGACTTCGTAAAATCCTCCGCCAACTATTAGAGTGTCTTTAAAAACGGTAAGAGCTCTAGCTGAGCCATTTGCCCCATTACCCAAACTATGCCAGTTGTAACCGTCCCAACGAGCAATGTGATTAACAGTTAACCCGTTAACTGTTGTATCAAAAACGCCACCTATATATAAGTCTCCTCTGTACATTGCCATTGCTTTAAAATATACATCCCCATAAACACCATTGTCAAGAGAATGCCATTTAAAACTATCAAACATAGCAACACATACAGCGAGAATTGTGTCATCAACATAATAAAAAGAGCCTCCAATATATAACTGATTATTTATTGTATCAACTGTCATAGCATTGATATATCCGTCAGGACTTCCTTGCAGATGTGTCCAAGTTGTAGTACCGGTATGTTTGTAAATTCCTGTAAACTGTGTTCCAAGCAAAAGTTCATCGTTAAATACTTCTAACGAACTACCCTGATTAACATTTAGACTTCCAATATTTATCCATTCACCATCATAATATGCTTTTACCGTTAACCCGTAAACTTCATCAATTTCAGAAAACCTACCACAAGCATACAGTGTATCGTTATGTTCAATTAAATCAAAAACAGCCCCGTTTGGTTTTGTAGTATAAGGACCAGTCCATGAATTACCGTCCCAACATGATAAAAACGAAATATCAAAATTCCAATTCGGATACCATCCACTGTGTCCTCCAACCCATAGTTTATCATCGTATTTTATCAAACAGTGCATGTCATCATTTGTATATGTGATTCCAAGATTATACCACTGATAATTGTGCCATTTTGATATTCCTCTTAATAACAATTCTCCTGCATAGCCATAAGGACCAATAATAAACAATGAATCTCCATCAACTAAAAAGCCCTCAATGTATGGACAATTATTAGGACACACATCATTATTATGCAAAGTATCTCCAAAATACGTATGCCAAGTTTGTCCGCTCAAATTCAGATTAAACAATAATAAACTTAAGATACCTGCTAAAACTAATGCTTTTCTCATAAAATTTAATTATGCTTTATTACAAAATAGATTTAAAATTAACGATAAATGGCAAACTTTTTCGTTTCAGTTTTTCCATTATTATTAATTAGCGTATAATTATATATTCCGGGAACAAGTGCCTGAGTATTAAGTCTGAATTCATGTTCATTAGTACTTAATTTATAAGTATCAAAATTTTTACCTGAGGCATCCGAGATTTCCAAGACCCCGTCATTTTCGTTTTCAAGGGTATAAGGAATAATTGTGTAACTATCAGCAGGGTCGGGATAATTATCACCTAAAGCAAATTCATCCGTATCTTCAGGGGCATTAAGATGAGCATCATAAATATTTGCTGTTTTTGTGCCCATGGGCGGTGGACAATCCTCAAATTCCTCGCGGAAAAGCATTGACAGAATTGCCTGAGCATTTGCTCCTGATAGTGTTAACGGACATGCATAAGCAAGCTCACGTATAAATTCAAGTTCAGTGCTGTTAAGTTCATATAGAGATTTCCCTTGTTCTAAATATGATAAGACTAATTCATTCAGTGCTTTAAAATCCTGATCTTCTTTTTTATCATAAGGAATAGCAGAAATCTTATCTGTCGCTAACTCATATTCATTAATGGAAATATAGGTTCCTGCAAGAATTTTATCTGCTACTACATTGTGTTCAGTTTCGAGAAGCCTTATTGCATCTTCAGACCTGTAATGTGTTGTATCTGTCAGCAATCTTATAAAATGGTTTAGCAACAACTGTTTTTCTAATTCTATATCTTTTATTTCTTGTTCCAACTTACCTGGTGTAATAGCAAAAGGATTATATGCTTGCATCTCCAACATTTGTTTTGCTATTCCTGAGGGTATTTGCGTAAGTATAGTATATAACAAATACTCCAGATTTTGATTTACAGGCAAATTAAGTAACATGACATTCTTAAAATTACCATGCGAAAGCGGATATTCAGACATTAAAGCATATAATACAGTATCAGATAAAGGAGAACATGAAATTAGCTTGTTTTTGAGTCTGCCCTGATTTGTATTACCATAAATATCATTTAGCAATTCAATAGTTTTGCCATTATCAAGATTTTGGATTAAATCTACCCTGACTAAACTTAGACTATCGCTTGCATATTGCAAACTGTCAACAATGCTAAAAGGATAAGTTATAATTTGATTAGTTGGGGTAATATCGAGTTGAGGTAATAGAATTTCTTCACCTATTACAATATGTCCCCAAAATGGATCGGGACAGGCTGAGGCATTTGAAATCTTTAAAATAGCATTTGTGCTATTTACATGTATCAAAGCTTCGTTATATTCGTCAATATATGGGATTACAGCCTCAGGACCTGAATGTCGGTAATAATAGTATTGATATGGATCTGTTGAACTTATTCTTTTGTAATAATCAATTAAATCAGGAAAAAACTCATTTCCTGCCGGATATCTTTGTTTTTGGGTTGCCCCCCCCATTGGTGATGGTAGCCCCTGATTTGCCAAAGTTCCTGTATTCAAATAATTTACATCATATTCATCAATATTTTCATCATTGTTAACGCTTGTATTACATTTTAACCTGAGCTTGGGATTATAACCTTGTGTTGTAATACTTCTCCATGAATGTGTAAATCTATTTCCATTCCAATTGCTTATCGAATTACTTTCGGCACCTATAAAACCACCGTTTATACCTGTGTTTTTTGTTAAAACACCTTGATTAAATTTTCTGAAAACATTCTCGGTAATTTCAAACGTAGAGCTGTTTGATGTTACAATTCCAAAATGATTAAGCTTTTGGTTAGTCAAGAAATCCCCAAATGTATTATTATGTATATAGTCATTATATCCGGCTTTAATAAATATTGCAGCAGTTTCGGGTTCGGTATCAGGAACTGTTCCTGCACTAATATAGTTTGGAATTTCATCAAAGAAACATTGTGATATTTCGTGATTGTTAATAATAGAGTTGTAAGTATTTTCGCATCTTATGCCAAAAATCATATTTGTAAAATGCGAATTGTTTTGAACATTAAACTTCGAATCGTAAGATAAAATTCCATACTGCATATTATCAAATGTACAGGAACTAATGTCTAAACCTTTTATTCCGTTAATGTATATTCCAACATCTGTTCTACTATATTCGTTTGCATAACCAGCCCAAGGATTTTGTTGGTTTGGGTAGGGGGAAGTAGATGTGGCAGAATATCTTGTATCTAATAAGTATTGTGTGGATTCAAAAATACAATTTTGTAATAAATTTCCACTCCAAAATGCTCCTATTGAAATTAGTGGTTCTCGTGGAAGTAGTTTAATCCCAATTCCGTTGTTCCTAAATAATGTATTTCCAGCTACTATATGAATCAGCCCACACCCTTTTTCACTATCAAAAGGGTCGGGATTGGCTTCACTATTACATAAATGATCCATATTTCTTGCACCTGATAAAATCCCAATATGAGCATTTTCAATTACAACGTTATTTTTGTCAATGATTTCAACTATTCCTTGCATATCCATAAGGTTTGGAAACTCATCATCGCCCCAAACCTCTATACCCTGCCACATATTATTGGGGCAAATAAAAATTACTTTATCCCCATCTATTGTTTGCTGTGCCCATGGTGGAAAATATATACTTGAAAGTGTAACATTTTCTTCAATAATAAGCTTACCACCAGCTTCAACAATTATTCTTCCATTTGGAACAAATTCAATACGAGTATTTTCTCCAATAGTAAGAATTGCATTAGCTTGTATATAGATATCGCCCTCAACATAAAGCGTTTCGGTAGAGCTCCAAGTTTCATTATTGTTTGAAGATATTGTATAGCCATGAGTATAATTATAATCGTAATACCCCTCATCACTTACATCACAAGCACAGATATTATTGTTTACATAAACTATGTCTGAATATGAATTTGTTCCACATTGCTCTGATGATACATCTACATTTATGCAATAATATCCATAATCAGAGAATGAGTAAGAAATGCTTTGTCCTTCAACTATTACCTCATTTCCAATTTCCCATGTCCACTCTAATTGTGAGTCTTCTGGATTATTTAAATCTTCAAATTCAAAATTTGTATTTCCACCCCAATATAAGCATTCTTGCACTTCAAAAAATGGTGGGTTTGGACCGGGTAAAATATGAATTTGAAATTCAGTAAAGACTTCACATTCAATATTATTGTCATCAAGATAGGAATATGTATAATAAACTGACGTTTCACCTGCTACAAATAGGCTTGGATTAAATAAACCGTTTGGACTTAATACACCCATACCAGACCACGTACCATCAGCAGGATTTGCTTCAAGTTGTACTTCTGTTTCATTATTACAAAAGGTATCTTCGTATAATTCAAATACAGGGTCAGGATAAATGCTAATTTCTTCAATATAAAAACCAGTAACACTAAGATTTTCTTCAATAATCCAATCTAAATAATCACTATTAAAATGTGGATATATTAACAATGTTTCGAAATTATCATCTGCTGTGAAACTAACAGAAACATCTATCCAATTATCATCTACTATTTGTGGGTTATCAAATAATATTTGATAATCTGTATTGTTAAAATCATCATATTGTGGAACAGTACTACCATAATGCTGCATATCAACATTAAAAGTATTTTCATTTGTCAACAAAACTCTCAACTCGGAGTATGGTACATCATATTCAATACCGTAATTCGTTATCACTTTATATTTAAAATTAAGCAAATATTCTTCATCGCTTTCAATGCCTTCTATATTTACAAATATACCTTCACCTATACATATGTCTTCAGGATCAGAGGATGCATGATTTGAAAGCCACATATAAGCTGAATTAGTACCTGCAATTTCTCCTTCTTTTATCTGCGGTGAACCAAATGCTGTTTGCCAATTACAACACACAAAACCATAGGTAAATGAAAATTCTTGGGTATAATTAGAACCATAAATTTCAAAACTATTATTAGGCACTAAATTATCACATACAAAACATTGTATATTTTCGTCATCACAAAAACTATCTTTTTGAAGAATAATATTTATCAAGTAATCAATACTAACAGAATTGTGATTTTGTATTACTCGTAAATAATAATTCTGATTAGGTATCATATTAAAGTTATGTAAATAGATTCCTGTACTGTCGTTTTGAGTTACAGTAAAATTTTGAATTAATGTTAGATTATTACATTCTCCAGTATATAAAAACACTTCTTCAATTTCCCACAAATTAGGAATCACCGTATTTATTTCGATAAAACATGTATCTGTTAATGCTATAAATTTTAACCAAAATTCATCATCTGATATACTTACTATTTGTTGATTTGATAATGTATCTGACTTAACAAATAAAGCATTTGAACAGTTATTGTGTGTTTCAATTTCCTCATTAAACACATACGGTCCCGCCCATTCACTTTCAGCTGTACCACAATTAGCATTTACAAGAAACTCGTAAACTGTATTTTCGTCTAAACCTGAAATTGTAAGATAATTTTCTGTAATATAAGGAGTAAAACTAACGAACCAGTTTTCATCGTCTTCCCCATGTCTGCCTACTGAAACATTATATGTAGCATCAGCCTGTCCGCTCCAAGATAATGTATGACTCGTGGATACGCCTTCGCTCGCACTTAGATTTGTGGGAACTTCACAATCAGGGTATATTAGATTACCAAATGTTGACGTATTATTATTTTCATCTGTTTGAGTAACTAAAAAGAGTTCGTACTCTGTATCACTTACTTCAACACTCCAATCCCCATTTTCATCTGCAACAGTACTCACGAGATACTCATTCGCATTTTCCTCTCCTGTACTTCCAAAAACTTCTATAGTGCTGTTAGGCAATGCAGTTCCACTTAGCACATCACCTGTATATGCAGAAACTACAGGCTTTTCAATATAATTGTTTGATCCGTATAAGTAAGTCATCGCAACATTATTATTATATATTTTGTTGCCTGAAATCTTAATCTGTTGTGATACTACCAAATACAAAGCTATATTGCAATTTTTAATAGTGTTTCCTTGTCCCTCTTCTGTTCCCCCAATAATTATATTGTTAGAACTTTTCAAATAATAACCAAAAGAGTAGTTTCTTGCATCTACATTATCTTGTTCATCTTCAATTATATTGTTGTAAAATCGAATGTTATTACATTCATCAAGACTAAATACAAAGCTATATGTGTCAGTAATATTATTATTAGTTATTAAAAGATTTTTAATTTCAGATTCTGCAACAGCACTAAGATTAATCACATTATATGTAAAATTATTAAACCATATGCCTTCAATATTTAAACTACTGTTGTACGCACTAAAACAAGCCTGTTCTACTAACAAATCGCCATCTATTCTAATTCTTGGATTTCCCTGAGTGTATCCGTCTTGTGAAGTCCCGTCAATTGTTACCGGGTTTATTATTTGTGGTAAATATGAATTTAATACAATTTCGTGTACTCCATTACCTGGTATATTAAATTCAATTACTGATTCACCAGTGTTTGCATTTACTTTGTTTATTGCCCATTGTAAAGTGCCGTACATTTCAGGGGCGCAAAGATTATCATCATTGTTAAAGGGATGTTCAAATGGATCGGGATCGGTGGTTTTTGTTACCGTGTAAACTGTTTGTGCATTAGTAAAAACTGATGCCAAAACTAATGCGATACTTATTATAATATATTTTAAATTTTTCATGACTCTTATTTTAAATTATTTAAAGTCTGTCCATAATATCAGTGTCT
>JAQVOJ010000031.1 GCA_028702675.1 Bacteroidales bacterium | reverse complement strand
TTGATTCTATAATTGATGTAGAGGCAATTAATATTGTAAAACAAATGCCAAAATGGGAACCCGGCATACATAAAGGAGATACTGTAAACGTTAATTACATTTTACCTGTTGAGTTTAGTTTATTTTAGTTAGCAACACTCTCAAAAGCACTGCCACGAGCTATAATCATAAAATACCTTCGGTCTTTGTTTGAAAATCGTGATGAACCTTCGGCGATATTCAACATTATAGAAAAAGAAGCACGCTTTAATTGGTCTTTTACGTGCCTATCAAAATCATTTTCTGCCAACAGTGCAATTATATCCTGATTTATTGTTTTTGCTTTTTGGTAAACTGAAAGTTTTTGAAAATCAAACATAATGTAAAGTATAAGTTTGAGTGTGAGTGTGAGTTATGAGAAACAGAATGAGAGTGAAGCTCAACTCTGTACTCGCTCTCACTCTCACTCTGTTTTTGAGGTACCTGGCGGATTCGAACCGCCGTAGCCGGTTTTGCAGACCGATGCCTAACCACTCGGCCAAGGTACCCTTAATTCGGACTGCAAATTTATTAAAATAAATTAATCAGACAAAGTTTCTTTTTTACTATTATCAATATAATGCTCTAAACATTGTGGACACAAACAATCAGAATACGATTTTTGTAATTTTACTCAGCGCTAGTACGATAATGTGAAATGGATAGGACATGGTGATCAGCCCGTCATTTCGCACAGATAAGGAACGAGGACAAAGCAATCTGCATTTTCAAGCAGTTTTAGTAATGTCTTTTAAATGGCAAATGGCTTCACTGTGTTCTCAATGTCGATTTGGGGCTTTTCTACTTATTCTCTTTGCTATATTTATCCATAAACTTCTTTAAACAATCTTCGCACAAACAATCGGAATAATCGTTACGTAGCTTTTTTAACAAATACTCAGGGTATTCGTATTGCATACACCAACATCGCTCATTGTTTGTGCACTCAAATTCCTTTTTACATTTAGAGCAAATCTTTATCATTTTTGTCAAATACTATTTGTGATTTATTCGCTATTAATCTAATATCCTGTTCCCTCATACACTTAAAATGAGTTTTCGGACAGTTTTTGTAACCTATTTTTGAACAAGGACGGCATTTTAAGCCTTCAACCTGAAAAATTTCAGAATTTTTATCCGCCATATATGGATACATACCAAAATCGGGGACAGTATTTCCCCATATTGAAAAAATCGTTTTCTTAAAAGCTGCACCAATATGCATCAATCCGGTATCATGAGTTATAAGAAGAACAGAATTCTTAATTATTAAGGCAGAAACATCTAAGCTTACTTTACCACAAAAATTAGTTATGTTTTTATTTAACGAAGATTCTACAATTAAATTCCCATTTTCAACATCATCCCTACCGCCTAGCAAAACTATAGGTCTATCAATAAAGCTGCATAATTTACCTAATAAATCAATAGGCATTTGCTTAGTATAATGCTGACCGCCAATAGCTAAACTAATATATTTATCGTGTAGTGGTAAAACTTCAAAATCTTTCTCTGATTGTTTTGAATAAAAATAATCTAAGCCCTGCGAGTCATTTTTAACATCAAAAACCTTAAGAGTATCTAAGTATCTATCTACAATATGCACATCCGGCAAACGATTTATTTTGAATCTAGTCAATAAAAATTTTTTAAAATTTATTTTATCGACTGTAAAATCAAGTACTTTAATTGAATTTTTAAGCCTCTTTGTTCTGAAATTATTATGCAGATCAATTACATAGTCGAACAATTCTTGCTTTAGTAAAGTTTTAGTTTCTCTGTGGGTAGTGTATTCATGAATTTTGTTGATGTATGGATTACTTGCCAAAATATTTTTAAACTGTGGTTTTACTAAATAATGTATTTCGGCTCCATCTACCTGCTGCTTCAAGGCTCGTACAACGGGTGTTGTTAAAACGATATCGCCTATGCTGCTTAGCCTTATGATTAAAAATTTAACTTTTGGTGTTTCCATTATAATAAGGAATAAATAAAGAGCTTCTTGAGATAGTTAGCATCTGCTGGCGTTCAGTCATTACTACTCAAAGATATAAACTAAAAATCTCGGGAGGCACCACGCTTTTTAAGATTATTAATATGTTTATTTTTTTTATAATTAATTGCTTTATTTGGGTCAATGTTTTCAATAAAATACCATCTGCCCATGTTATATTCAAATGCGTCAAACGACATATCAGGCCCATAGTATTGTGGTAAATCTGTAAACCTTGGGTCTGTTGGAATCAAATGCTGAAATACTATAATATCGTGTTTAGGATTATATCTTAGAATCATACTTGAGCTTTCGCCATATTCAAATATTATCCTGCCTTGTCTTTTTTTATCTTTTACAAAAATTCTTTCGCCAAACTGCGGCAAGTTTTTATGCGAAAACTCTAATGATTCAATAATCTTTCTATTAATTAAAATATCGGCTCCATCCCAACCTAAAAGGACATACTGAGTGTTTTTATTCCATTTTTTTTCAATTATTTCGTAATAAAGTGCCCCATACCATTCTTTATGCGAATTAAATTTACGTTTAGATATAGTATCATTGCTAAAATCTTCAAGAGGGAATAATTCAATATATTTTCCATCTTTATAATGTAAAAAACCGAAATACTTAAAAGTTCCATCATCAAGTAAGATATTCCACGTAATTACTCGCAAATTACCACTTGGAGATTTCACATAACTTAAATTGCCAAGTGTGTCAAACCTATATTCAAACTTCTCATCTTCGTTTAGTAAAAAGTTAAGATAGCTTCTGATATATCCGTTGAGTTTGTACTTTTCAGCATCATCTTTTGCAAATTGTAATCTGCTAAATATAGATTCTACAGAATCTTTAGCTTCTTGAATAAGAGCTTGTTCATAGTCTTGAGAGTAAATGCTATTAGCAGTAAGGCTAACAATCAAAACAAAAAATATATTTTTAAACTTACTTATCATATCTTACATAACGAATAATTTTAATATATCTTATGAATTGTATCTGTATTAAATTAAATCAAGTGCATCTTTTATAAGCTTAACAATCTCAATAACTTCGGTTTCGGTAATTGTTAATGGAGGTGCAATTCTAAATGCATTATCACAAAAAATAAACCAATCGGTAACAAAGCCTAAATCAATTCCTTTTTTTATAAAGTCTTGAACCATTTTACTGTTTTCTAATTCCACTGCAATAAACAATCCTTTACCTCTGAGTTCTTTTATTTTAGGGTGTTTTAAGTTTTCGACAAACAATTTATTTTTTCTATCAATAGTTTCAATAAGTTTATCTTCAATAATGATATTAATTCCTTCGATAGCTGCTGCACATGAAATGGGATGTCCGCCAAATGTCGTGATATGTCCTAGCACAGGATCAGAAGTAAAATTGTTCATTATTTTTTTTGGAGCAGCAACAGCTCCAAGCGGCATTCCGGCACCAAGAGCTTTCGCCATGCATATAATATCGGGTACTATGCTATAATGTTCTAAGGCAAAAAACTTTCCGGTTCTGCCAAAGCCGGTTTGAATTTCATCAAATATTAATAATGCACCTGTTTCATCACATTTCTGCCGAAGTTTTACCATAAATTCATTACTAGCAACTCTGACACCTCCTTCACCTTGAATCGGTTCGATTACTACACATGCTGTTTTGTCTGTAATAATTTCTAAATCTTCAATATCGTTAAAATTTATATGATATACATCGGGTAATAGTGGGCGAAATGAATTTTTAAATGCTTCATTTCCGGTTACACTTATTGCCCCATGCGAACTGCCATGATATGAATTTTTAAAAGATACTATACGTGTTCTTCTTGTAGTTCGTTTTGCTAATTTAAGAGCTGTTTCAATTGCTTCGCTACCTGAATTTACGAAATAAACACTATTTATGCTTTCGGGTAAAACAGAGCATAATTTTTGAGCTAAAACTACTTGTGGTGTTTGAATGTATTCTCCGTAAACCATTAAATGCATATGTTTTTCGGCTTGCAATTTTATTGCGTCAATTATTCTTTTGTTGCCGTGTCCTAAGTTGCTAACCGAAACACCAGCAATTAAATCTATTAGTTTTTTTTTGTTATTACAATATAAATACAGCCCTTCAGCTTTTTCAATTTCAAGCATATAGGGTGCTTCTGATGTTTGACCCATATAACGGAGAAACAACTCTCTATTAGAAATCATATTATTTATTGTTGATTTTTGATATTAACTCTTCTCTTGTAATTAACATCAAAGGTATCATTTTTTCGTGATCTGTATGTCCAACACAAACGCTTTTAGAATTTATATTAGAAATATTTTCACAATTAATAATAAATGAATCGTGTACTTGAACAAATAAATTTTGGGGTAGTTTGGAAAGGAATTCTTTTTCATTCATTGGAATTGAAAAGGTTTCTTCTTCTGTATTAATTTCTATTCCGTTTTTAGTTTTTTCGATATATAAAATATGATCGAAATATATTTCGTTAAAAGCTTTATCTTTTTTAATATATAATTTGCCAAAAAACTTATCGGGTCTCTTTTGGGTTCCACGCTGATATGCTTTTTCAACCGCTTTAAAGAAACGATCGTACGCAATGGGTTTTAAAATAAAATCAGTAATATCATAATCAAAAGTTTCTAACGCATAACCCGAATAACCACTTACTACAATTATTTGCAAATTATTTCTATCAATTTTTTTTAATAATTCGATACCATTCATTTCAGGCATTACCATATCAAGAAATATTAAATCGACATTAGAATCATCATTTATTAGCTTGTATGATTCAACAGGGTTTTGAAATGCTCCAATTAACTTAAGAGTTTTTGTTCGCTTTATGTAATTTTCGAGCAAATTGCGAGCAAGCCTATCATCGTCAATTATAATACAATTCATCCTTTGGGTTTAATATTTCTAATTATATTTTACGCATAAAACATTATTAGGTTTTCTCTTTTATACTAAACTACATGATTCTTTCAGCATTAAATTTGTTTCCTTTTATTTTTAAATATGTAATAATTAGCTGTTTTAAAATACTAATATCCCCACTTGTATAGAAATTCGCATAAAACCCATCATCAAAAGTATTAATAATCTTATTAGTCATCAATATATCTTTTGTTCTTCTGGCGACAGCTTCTCCTGATTCAATTATATTAATTTTACCGGAAGTAATTTTATTTATTGTCTCTATATAAAACGGGTAATGTGTACAACCTAACACTAAATAATCGATATTTTCTTTTAGCATAGGTGTTAAGTATGTTTTAATTAAACTATAAGATTCATTATCGGTATATGTTGTATCTTCGACTTTCTGGGCAAGTTTATAACCAGCTTGACTAATAATTTTGACATAATCTTTGTACTTATTACTAGTTTCAATGAAATGTCTGCCTTTAAATGTACCTTCGGTTGCTAGCACACCAATAATACCTGTTTTAGTTTTTAAACATGCAGGTTTTATGGCGGGTTCTAATCCAACAAAATGAATACTTGGGAAAATTTCTCTTAAATAATCAATACTAATACCAGTAGCTGTATTACAAGCAATTACAATAAGCTTACAGTTTTTTGACAATAAGAATTCAACATTTTTTTTTGTTAAAGCAATTATTTCTGATTTTGATTTTTCGCCATATGGAGCATTTTTGCTATCAGCTAAATATATATAACTTTCGTTTGGTAATGCTTCAACAAGAGCTTTCATTACAGTAAGCCCACCTACACCACTATCGAATATGCCTATGGGGTTCGTTTTCATGGCTAAAAAAAGCCATCAAAAAAAGATGGCTTATATTTTTTACAATTCAATAACCTTTAGCTTTACCTTGTCTGTAACATCAACACTTTCGTTAGAATGATACAATAGTGTAGATTCATCAAAAATGTACAACAAGCCTTCTGCTTCGCCAACTTCATTAATTGCATTTTTTATTTTATCATAAATTGGCTCTATCAATTCTTGTTCTTTCAATTGCAAATCGCTTTGAGCACTAGCTTGAAAATTTTGTATTCTTTGCTGAAGATCAGCAAGTTCTTTTTCTTTATTTTGCCTAACCGAAGGAGCTAAACTTTCGGCATTTTCAAGATAATTATTGTATTTTTCCTCAAGTTCCACATTAAGCATTTGCAATTGCTCTTCGAGTTGTCGAGCAAACTTTTCTATTTCATTTTTAGCTGTTTCTCTTTCAGGCATACTTTCAAATACAGATGTTGTATTTACGTGGCCAAATTTCATTTTTTGAGAAAATCCTGCAACACTTATTAAAACTGCTACAGATAAAATTAATAATCGTTTCATATATAAATTTTTAAATTAAAATTTTCGACAAATTTACACTTTAATTTTTATATCCCAATTTTTTAAGCACTTCGTCACTTTTATCATATTTAGGATCTGTATATAACATTGTCATATTGTTTGCTGTATCAAAAATTACAGCATAACTCCCCTCAATAGCAATTTCTTTAATTGCATTATATATATCGTCTTGAATTGGTTTAATTAATTCTTCTCTTTTCTTAAATAACATTCCCTCCCTCCCGAAATATTTTTGTTGTAATTCACGCATTTCACGTTCTTTTGTTACAATTTCGTCTTCTCGTTTAATTCTTAGCTCTTCGGTAAGTAATACTTTCTCTGCTTGATAATCTTGATACATCTTATCTACAGCAGCTTTTTTATCTTCGATTTCTTGTTTCCATTGTTCTGATAACTCATCAAGTTGTTCTTTAGCTGATTCGTACAATGGAATGTTGTTTAAGATGTACTCTGTATCAACGTATGCATATTTTTGTGCATAGCTAAAACCGGCAAAAAATACCAGTACGATAATTAATAATTTTGCTTTCATATTATTTGGTTTTTTTATAATTATTTAACAATTTTCACTATAATGTTACAAAAAATAAGCCAAACTTAAAACTGTTGTCCTATAACAAAATGAAACTGCGAACCGTTAGCACCTGTTACTCCTGGAATTTCGTCGAAACCATATCCCCAATCAACACCAAGCATACCAATCATTGGCATAAAAATTCTAACACCTACTCCGGCAGACCGTTTAATATCAAATGGATTAAAGTTATCGACATTATACCAAGCGTTACCGCCTTCAACAAAAGCAATTGCATACAAAGTTGCAGATGGGTTAAGCGATAATGGATATCTTAATTCTACTGCAAATTTATCATACATATTTCCTCCGTCTGATGGAGTTAAGCTATTATTAAGATAACCTCTAAGTCCTATTGTTTCTCTTCCATACAAATTATATCCGTATAATCCATCCCCACCAAGTTGAAATCCTTCGAATGGTGAAGGTCCAATATCTTTATTGTAATGTCCGAGAATACCAAATTCAAATTTTGTATGTAGTACTAAAGCTCTACTATCGCCGGTACGACTACCTATTAAAGTCATAAACCATGAACCGGTAAATTTCCATTTATGGTATTCTATCCATTTATATTTAATTTGGGAGGTAGCATTTGTATAATCTATATCCGAAAACCATGAATAAGGAGGAGTAACTTCTAAGGATAAGTTAAAACTTGAACCTGTAGTAGGGAATATAGGATTTGGTCCGCTACTATGTCTGCTAAGATTAGTTTTAAGACTAATATTATTGGAATATCCATCATCATACAAGAATCCTCCCCATTGATAAATACGGTAATGCTTGTAGCTAAGTTCATGATAAAGAGTGAAGAAATCGTCTGGCCACTCTAGTCTTCTCCCCAATCCTATAGCAGCTCCGGAAACTTTAAAAGAAGCTCTTTCCTGATCTACTTCCACGTTATAGTTTTGCTGTACTGAATGATAGATTGATGTAGTTAAAGAATTTGGTTTTCTGCCACCAAGCCATGGTTCTACAAAAGTAAGACTATAGCTTTGGTAGAACAATCCACTGGCTTGTGCTCTAATACTAAAATGCTGACCATCTCCTGCTGGTAATGGTCGATAAGCTTTAGGGTTAAAAATATTACGTAATGAGAAATTATTAAAAGAAAGTCCTAAAGTACCAACTATCATTCCGGCTCCCCAACCTCCTGATAATTCAATTTGATCGCTTGGTTGCTCTTCAACAATATATTCTAAATCTACTGTGCCATCGGCAGGATTAGGCTGAAAGTCAACATTTAATTTTTCGGGATCGAAATAACCCATTTGTGCAAACTCTCTAATTGTTCGCTGTACTTCAGACCTTTTATAAAGAGCACCCGGCGGTGTTCTAACTTCACGCATAATAACATGATCGTTAGTTCGTGTGTTGCCTGTAACGGTTACATTATTAATTCGGGCTTGCTTGCCTTCGTATATACGCATTTCGATATCAATAGAATCGTTTTCTACAAGTACTTCAACAGGTGTTATATTAGAGAATAAATAGCCATTATCCTGATATAATGAAAATACACTCTGTGGGTCATAAAGCAGCTTCTCTTCAAGCAAAGTTTGATTATAAATATCTCCCTTTTTAATCCCTAATACTTGCGACAATAATTTTGAGTTATATTTAGTATTACCAAGCCATGAAATATTTCTGATATAATATTTTTTTCCTTCTTTTAAGCCAATATATAAATCTATTGTTTTATCGTCAAATCGAGTAATACTATCGTAAATAATTTTAGCATCGCGATATCCTAATTCGTTATATTTAGCAATAATATTTTTTTTATCTTCTTTATAATCTGATTCAATAAACTTAGAAGCTTTAAAAACATTATACCATGTTTTTTGTTTGGTTTCTTTCATTGCCCTACGCAATTTTTTGTCGGGCAATTCTTCATTTCCCACAAAATGAATTTTGTTTATTTTTATTCTTTCATTCTTTTTAATATCAATATTAAGAAGAACACTATTAGTCATAGTAGTATCAATTACTTGTGTAATATCTACTTCAGTATTTAAAAACCCCTTATCTTCGAAATAATTTAATATGCTTTGTTCTGTATTCATTAAAATATTTTCGGTAACCTGACTACCTTTAACAAGATTAATTTGTTCTCTAAGATCATCTGCTTCTGAGCGTTTTACACCTGTAAAAGAGAACTTTGATAATCTAGGTCTTTCTTTTAAGTAAATATCAAGAAAAGCTTTATCTCCAATAGTTTTAGTCATAGAAATTTTTACTTCGCTGAACAATCCTTGATCCCAAAGTTTTTCAATTGCCTTTGTAATTTGTTCGCCGGGGATAGTTATTGTTTCACCCACCTGCAATTCGGTTAAAAGTATCAAAACGGTTGGGTCTAAGTACTGCACACCACTAACAGTTATGCCACCAATTTCATATTCTTTTGGATTTGCATAATCGATAGATTTTTGTCCAATGCTACCAAAATCCTGCCCAATACTTTGCAATAAAGAAACGAGGCTTATAAATAATATCAATGCAATTTTTTTCATGCGGCAAAGTTAATTTTTTATTTGTTCACTAATCTTTCCAAAACGTCTTTCTCTATTTTGATAAATAAAAATTGCTTCGTATAAATCTTCTTTTGAAAAATCAGGCCATAAAAGTGGTGTAAAATAAAATTCAGCGTAAGCAAGTTGATATAAAAGATAATTACTAATTCTCTGCTCTCCAGATGTTCTAATAAGAAGCTCAGGATCCGGCATTCCGGCAGTTTCTAAATAATCTGAAAATAATTCTTCATTAATTTTATCAATTGATAGTGTCCCGTTTTTGGTGTCGTTAGCAATTTTTTTTACAGCTTCTACAATCTCCCATCTTCCGCTATAGCTTAGGGCAATATTTAGATTTAAGGTTTTATTATTTTTAGTTTTTTCAATAGCAATTTTAACTTTGTTTTGTACCTTATCTGACAATCTACACATATCTCCAATGATATTTAATTTAACTCCATTGCTATGCAACTCCTCTAGTTCAGACTCAATACTGGAAATAAGTAGATTCATAAGTCCTTCAACCTCTTTGCTTGGTCTTTTCCAATTTTCTTTACTAAAAGCGTAAAGTGTAAGATACTTTATTCCGGCTTCGATACTTCCTTCGATTACCTGCCTTACTGATTTAGTCCCATTTTTGTGTCCATAAAGTCTATTTTTACCTTTTTGTTTAGCCCATCTACCATTACCATCCATAATAATGGCTATGTGCTTAGGCAGTTTCGATTTATCTAAATTTTCTAAATAATTCATAATTAATAAACATCATAAGCAGGACACGGGAAGCCTCCCCAACTAAATGAATATGAAAGACTTAGTCCTGCGTAAAAATACCAATCTTTATTCATTCTGTACGCATATTGTCGAATTTGTGGAGCATCGTTTAAGGATGTAAGAGTAACATTATCGTAATTTAATAAATCTTCGCCGGTAATATTGTCGAGTAAATCGGAAAAGGCTCTGCGTGTTACCCATTCTGCACCAAGCACTAATCGGTGTGTAATATTTACTTTAAAACCTATTCCAAATGGGATAGCAAAATTTGTGATATCCTCAGAATTTTCGGCAAAATAATAACATAATCCGGTTTGGATATAAGGGGTATAATTTTTTTTTCGTAGTTCACCTATTATATATGGTAAGAAATTAAACTCAACCTGCAAGGAACCTTCTATTAGAGATGTGCTAAATTCGTGAGCTCTTAATTGCTGAAACTCAGAGTTCTGGAAGTCGAAATCACTAGCATTAAGAGATGTAACAATAACTCCAAGCCTAATACAATATCTTGAATTTAAATGATGCTTATAGAATCCACCAAAATTAGGGTTTGGAGAATAAAAATGCTTTGCCAAATTAACATCCCCTAGATAATAACTTACTCCTGCAAGAGCTCCAATTTCTCCACCACCACTTCGTTGTGCTTCCATTTTTTTCGGTATAGCAAAAACAATCAATAATAAAAAAATAAACAAAGCCTTTTTACAAGGCTTTGTGATACGTTTTACAATATTTTTATTAGCCCACATTTCTTTCATACAACGCAAGGGCTTAAAGTTTATTTTATAAATACTAATTAGAATTTAGCAGCACCTTTATATCTTGGTCTAATTTTGTATGATGCATTAATTGTAAGAAACATATAAAAATCGTTACTTATGTTATCACCACGCTGATTACGAGCTGCACTACCTTGCCATCCTGGTAAGCTTGGGTCGCTATAATATGCCGCCATAGGGTCATCAAATATACTTGGGTCAACATATGTTGTGCTAACATCGTCGATATAGTCGGTAAATGTATATCGAGCACCTAATTCGAAGCCTACTGCCCAATATCTATTAAGTAAATATGTTAAACCCACACCAACGGGAATTGCAACAGCTATTCGGTTATATTTTTCACGAGTTGGGACAATACCTTGTCCTTCGGTACCTAGAGGTTGTAATGCGTGCCATTTACCATCGCCGCCTTCTTCTTCGGGCCACACAGCTTTAGGATTAAAATAAAAAGCACTAATACCTGTAAACACATATAGATTGGGTTTATTTGCTTTTCCTTTAACTCTTCGTAAATCGTAACGGTGTCCGTATCTTTCTTCTATAATTGAATATTCAATATTGGCAGTAAGTTCAACAATAGGTGACCTAAAATGTAAGTTTCTATCAAATCTTTCGTTTTCGGGGTGTACTTCAGCATTTTCATCTGGAATAGAAAAACTATCATCGCCGTGTACCCATCCATAAAACAATCCTGCTTTAACAGCCCAACTCTCTGTTAATTTATATCTATATCCTACATGGAAAGTAGGTCTTGTGGATTTAAATTCAAAATCGCGGACAAATTTAGAACCGGCACGGTTTGCACCACCAAGTTCACCCATAAAGTTACTTGTCCCTACACCAAACATTACTTCGTGCCGAATTTTTTTCCAGTGAGTACCTAATTGAGCATAAGAATACTGCCAAATAAATATGCTACAAATTACAAAAAATATTATCCTTTTCATTAAACTATGTGTTTCTTAGTTGTTAGTATTTACAATAAAATTCTTAATCTTTAATTTCGAACATCAATACCCCACATTAACTTCTCTCGCAAAGTGCTAAAATAGTTATTTTTTTTAAATCTCACAATTTTAATTTTAAAATCAGATAATTTTAACTTTAACAAGCTAGTGCTTTTAATTGTTCTGGTTCGATAATCTAACGAAGTAAGTATTTCTTGTTCAGGTCCATCGATAAAAAGTTCTATTTCTGAATTAGCAGGAACTACAACGGGTCTTACAGTAAGATTATGATTTGCAATTGGTGTAATTACGAAACAATTTGATCCGGGTATAAGAATTGGTCCATTGCAGCTCATAGAATAAGCCGTAGAACCGGTTGGCGTTGATATAATTATACCATCCGACCAGTAAGTATTTAAGAAATCTCCATTGCACGTAATACGTGTTTTAATCATTTGCAATACTTTATGTTTCTGTACTGTAAAATCGTTTAATGCAAAATTAAATTTTCCATACAAATCTTTAGGGTTTGTTAACTCAATCATTATTCTTTCTTCGATAAGAAAATCTCTATCAATGAGTTTTTCAATTGTTTTAATCATTGCTGCTTGTCCAACTGTACTCAAAAAGCCTAATCGCCCACTATTGATACCTAAAATTGGGATATTTCTATTGTAAGTATAAGTTGCAGTTTCCAAAAAAGTGCCATCGCCACCAATACATATTGCCACATCAATATCCTTGGGAGCTTCTTCGTTGTATAAACCCTGATACTTTGGGATATACATTGTTTTTTGACAAATAAATTTGTAAAAATTTTCATTAAAAAAAAGCTTGATATTGTTGTCTTTTAAAAATTCAAAAAGCTGTATTGCAATACCATTAAAATGCTTTCCAAACTTTCTACCGTATATTAGAATATTCATTAATTAAAACTGTTTTATTAATGGTGTTTTATATTGCACAAATATACCAATCTTTTTATTCAAATTATTCCATGCAATATAAGTACTAAAAACTCTATCATAATAAAAAACAATATCCATCCCTAAGCCGGCACTTAATGCATTTCCATATTCTGAGATGTATCCAAAATCCAAAAATGCAGAAATAAAACCTCTATAATGAAATTTATTGAATTGAGTTAAAGATATCAATGGAAGCGTAGTTTCTTTATATGGTAAAAATTCATATTTAATACTAGTTTTTACAAAAGCATACAAATCCGGATTAAAAACATAATTATCAAAACCTCTAAGGTACTGTTCATATCCTAAAGGCTGGTATAGTGGGAAGGGGATTTTATCATAACCTGCATCAAGATAATTAATCTCCGATTCTAAACTAAAAAACTGACGATAGGCATATTGATTATGAATTTGAAAATTATATCTTATATTAAGCAATTGCTTAAAATCCTTATCAAAACCCTGAGTTTGCTCTATCAGTATGTAAGATTTTATTCCTTTTACCGGATATACTTTATTGTCAGAATTATCAAACTGAAGTTTTAAAGCAAAGGTTCCAGCTATTAAATCAGGACTATTTTCGAGATAAGCAGGATTCAAGGATAAAATTGTATCGCTAACATTAAAACTGTTAAATGAGAATCGTGCTTTTATCCACAAATTGTATGATATTCTGTACTGATAACCAGCTTGAGCAAAACCGTTTTGATAGATATAATTATCACTGTTGAAATAATTATACAAATAATTCTCAATATTATAAGCCATTTCTTTTTGTCGAAAATAATCAATGCCGAACCACAAACCATGTTTTTTATTTAAATCAACATAAGGTATGTTATAATAAATAGAATATTGCTCTTTGTATCCTAATCTGATTTTAATATGTAATAATTCATTACGACCTCTAAAGTTATGCTTTTCTAATGAGAGGCCGTAATTTATTCTGTCCCATTGTTTATTAAAAAAATAAGTGTCAAAATTTCTATCTGCAACTTCAAGAATTGGGTATAACCATAAATACCACCTTTCTTGAACTATAACATCAAATTTCAATGCTGTTCCATTATTTTTACACTCAATTTCAACGATATTAAACAGGCCTGTAAGTAATAAATTTCTTTTACTATCTTCGATAAGTTTTTTAATATTTGATTCTTCAATTACATCATTTTCTGCAAATTTTAGTTCTCTAAGAATAATGTTTTTTTTAGTTTTATAATTACCGCTTATATTTATTACTTCAACTTTAAGTTGTGCCAATACTGTAGTATTGCCCAAAAAGCTAAACCATAATATAGCTATAAATACTATTTTAATTATTTTTTTCAAATATTGAGATAATTCATAAACGACTCGAAGCGATTTTGGTAAAATGAAGAAGCAAGGTCGTGATATAAAAACGATGCTGTAACCTCGTAACCGAATCTATTAAATGTTTGTAAAACTGAGGTAGCATCAGTAGTGTCAAGTTTTAACGTAACTTTTACAGATGTAGTATCTTCGTTTGTGCTAACATAAAAGCTTAAAATTTTACAATTATTTGATTCAACGATTTGGCAAATTTGACTACTTGTATAATCATGATAATTCATTGTAAGTTCAATAATAGAGCCTGCTCTCTGAATTGCATTGATTTTAGCAAATGCAAAAATTAGTTCGCTTGCAGTAATAGCTCCAAGATAGTTTTTACTAGAATCGAGGACTGGAATTACCGATAATTTTAAATTATAAAGAATATCTATAACCTCATAAATATGCTGATTTGCAAACACATAAGGTCTCATTAACGATAATTTGTGGTTGCCTATAGGAGAGTCGCCACACTCATTATCGTAAATATCTGTGTCTGATATTAAGCCAAGAAGTTCGCTATTATTAACTATAGGCAAATGGCTTACCTTAAATAAATCCATCATTGACAATGCCTCATTTCCGGTATCAGAGGTTTTTACAACAGGAATATTCTGACTTATCAATTCTTCTGCTATCATAATACTTAAATAATTTTATTTCTGAAATCCTAATCATATCTTTGTCGTAAAAATACAAATTGATGACAAGATTAAGTGTAAATATAAACAAAATTGCAACGATACGAAATGCAAGAGGCGGTAATATTCCTGATGTGCTTCAGGCAGCAATAAATTGCGAGGCATTTGGTGCCGATGGTATCACTGTTCATCCCAGACCCGACGAAAGGCATATAAGATATGCCGATGTAATAGCAATAAAACCAATAATAAAAACAGAATTTAATATCGAAGGTTATCCTACTGGCACTTTTTTAGACTTAGTAACAAAGGTTTTGCCTCATCAAGTAACTCTAGTTCCTGATCCGCCTGATGTTTTAACCTCAAATTCGGGTTGGCAAATCACAAAAAACATGAAATTTTTAAAAGAAACAATAAGACTTCTAAAAAGTTATGGGATAAGAACATCTATCTTTGTTGATACCGATTTGGAAAACATAAAATATGCAGCCGAAACCGGTACCGATAGAGTAGAATTATATACAGAGCCTTATGCTGCAAACTTTATAACTAACAAATTAGCTGCTATTGAACCGTTTATAAAAGCTGCCGAACAAGCAGTAAAAACAGGATTAGAATTAAATGCAGGGCATGATTTAAACTTAGACAACTTAAGTTTTTTTAAAAATAATATTCCGGGATTAGCCGAGGTTAGTATTGGACATGCATTAATTTCAGATGCATTATACCTTGGATTAGAAAACACTATTAACCTTTATAAAAGAGCTTTAAGAATTTAATTATTTCAAATTTTTATCAAATTCGATAAGCTCGTCGGCATATAGGCGATTATTAGCAAGCCTTGGGACTTTGTTTTGTCCTCCTAGTTTTCCTCTTGTTTCCATCCACTTATAAAAACAAGTTTCTTTAACAACATAGATATCGGGTGCATCTAAAGTAATATCTTTATACCTTTTAGCTTCATAGTCTGAATTTCGTTTTTTCAAATTTTTATCGAGTTCTTCCTTAAACTTATCTAAACTATCAGGAGACTTAACAAATTCGATTATCCATTGGTGTTTACCTTTTTGATTTTCGTCCATAAATACGGGTGCAGCAGTATATTCTCTAATTTGTGCACCAGTAGCATCGCATGCCTCCTGTAAAGCTCCCTGAGCATTGTCGATAATAAGTTCTTCGCCAAAAGCATTAATAAAATGTCGGGTTCGTCCTGTAATTTTTATTTTATACGGATTTGTGCTTGTAAATTTTATGGTATCTCCAATTATATATCTCCACAAGCCGCCATTAGTTGTAATTACGATAGCATAATTAACATCTGTTTTTACATCTTCGAGCGGAATTGCTTTCATATTTGGTAAACCATATTCGTTCATGGGGATAAATTCGTAATAAATACCATAATCTAACATTAAAAGCATATCCTTACTATTTAAATCATTTTGAATTGCAAAAAAACCTTCGGATGCATTATATGTTTCCATATACTTCATATTGTCCGAAGGTATAATTTGATTATACACATTACGATATGGAGCAAAACTTATTCCTCCATGAATAAACAATTCTAAATTGGGCCAAATATCGAGTATATTATTTGCGCCTGTATTTTCCATTAATTTTTTTAGAAAAACCAAAAACCATGAAGGCACCCCCACAAGAGTTGTTACATTTTTATTTTTAGTACTTTCGATAAGCTTGGCAATTTTCTCTTCCCATTCTTCCATCAGAGCAATCTCAGGTTTAGGTATCCTGTAAAAATATGTCCAGAAAGGTAAATTTCGAATTAATACTGCTGATAAATCACCATAATAAGATTTATTATTATTCTGATTTATTGAAGTACTTCCTCCCAAAGCCAAAGTTTTACCCGAAAAAATATTTGATTCAGGGTATAATTCATTAAAAAGGATTACGATGTCTTTTCCACTTCTGAAATGGCAATCTTCGAGAGACTCCTTACTTATTGGAATAAACTTACTTTTATCAGAAGTAGTCCCACTACTTTTAGCAAACCACTTTATCTCGGTAGGCCATAAAATGTTTTGCTCTCCATTAATTATTTTATCGATATAGGGTTTTAAATCATCATATTCACGCAAGGGTACCAATTTCGAAAAATCTTCTTGATTTCTAATTCTTTCAAATTGATGCTCTAACCCAAATTCAGTATTATTTGCCGCGTCTATAAGCACATTAAACATTTCGGTTTGAACCTGCCCAGGATTTTTCTGGAAATGCTCAATCTCCTCCATACGGCTATAACTGAATAAATTGAAAATTGAATTTATTAATGTCATATTGCAAAAATAGTATTTTTTATATTATTTTTATCGAAAATTAAAAGATGGGGATTTTTGATATAATAGTAATTATTCCAGTAATTTGGTTTGCTTTCAAAGGATTTAAAAATGGTCTTATAAAAGAACTTGGTACTCTAGCTGCATTATTATTTGGAATATGGGGAGCAGTAAGGTTTTCAGGATTTACAGCGGACTATATTAATGCTAATACTAATGCCCCCTTAGAATATATTCCACTTATTGCATTTGGGGTAACCTTTTTAATTATCGTTATTCTTGTTTTTCTTTTAGCTCAAATTTTAAACAAATTTGTTAATACTTTAAAACTTGAATGGTTAAATAAAGCTGGTGGCATGTTATTCGGAATTATAAAAATTCTATTTATTATTGGAGCTATTCTTTTTGTGATTAATCAATTAAATTCAAAATATGAATTTATTCCTAAAGATCTTCAAGAAAAATCTCTCTTATATACCCCTTTATCAGAATTAATTGAAACAACTTATCCATATATTAAAAAAATAAGTTTTGATCAATCTTTAAACTTTTCAGATATTGAAATAATTGAATGTTCAGATAATTAACTAAAACCCCACAAACATACCTGCCTGATTATCAGACCCTACAACAGGTTAACTTGTTAGCATATTAAGAGTTTTTTTTTAATATCTAAAAACAATTAAAGGCAATTCAAAAAAACAATTAATCAAAAACGCAATTAATTTGACTCATATTATTGATTAATATGAATTCAAATCAATTTAAAGTTTTGTATTTCAAAACTAAGTTATTACATTTGCGGTGCATTTGAGGGGTTTTTGCCAAGAATCAGGGGACAATGTCCCCTGTTTTATTAGCACAAAAAATATGAATATAGACGATATAAAAAATACGGTTAAGAGTCAACTAAAAGAGCATCAGTTTGTTGTTGACATCAAACAGTCTAACAGCAACCAAATTTTTGTTTATATAGATGATTTTAATGGACTTACGATTGATGAATGCCGAAGAATAAGTAAATCAATTGAATCGGTTTTCGACCGAGAAGTTGAAGATTATAGTTTAGAAGTATCGAGTCCCGGTTTAGACAAGCCATTTAAAGTTATTGAACAATATAAAAAAAACATAAATAAAGAAATAAAACTTGTATTAAAAGACGGCATTTCACACGAAGGAATATTAACAAGCATTGATGCAGACGGACTTAATCTAACAGTAAAAAAGAAACTAAATAAAAAAGAAACAATCGACACAACTGAATATTTTAATTTTAATCAAATAAAAAAAGCAAATCTTAAAATTGATTTTTAATTTTTAAAACGATGGAGCATAACAACTTAATAGAAACATTTGCCGAGTTTAAAGAACTCAAAAATATTGACAGGCCAACAATGATAAGTGTACTCGAAAGAGTATTTCGTGCTACCTTAACAAAACTGTTCGATATAGAGCAAAGCGACAATTTCGATATAATTATTAATGTTGACAAAGGGGACTTTGAAATATGGCGAAGCCGTATAGTAGTTGCCGATGGAAACTTCGAAGAAGAAAACAAAAACACTGAGATTCCTTTATCAGAAGCAATAAAAATAGACGACGATTATGAAATAGGAGAAGAAGTAGTTGATGAAGTAAAACTTCAAGATTTTGGTAGAAGAGCAATTTTAGCTTTACGACAAAATTTACAATCTCAAATATTAGAATTAGAAAAAGACAATGTTTTCACAAAATATAAAGAACGAATTGGCGATATAGTTGGCGGCGAAGTATATCAAATTTGGAAAAAAGAAATTTTAATTTTAGATGATGAAGGTAATGAACTGATTCTGCCGAAACAAGAACAAATACCAAGTGATTTTTTCAGGAAAGGCGATAATGTAAGAGCCGTTGTTTCTTCTGTTGAAATGCGTGGTACTAATCCGAAAATTATATTATCTCGAACATCTGAAAAGTTTTTGGAACGCTTATTTGAACAAGAAGTTCCCGAAATATTCGATGGTTTAATTACTATTAAAAAAATTGTACGAATTCCGGGAGAAAGAGCAAAAGTTGCAGTTGAATCATACGACGAAAGAGTTGACCCTGTAGGAGCATGTGTAGGCATGAAAGGTAGTAGGATACATGGTATAGTACGAGAATTACGAAACGAAAATATTGATGTAATTAATTATACATCAAACACCCAACTCTTTATTCAGAGAGCATTAAGCCCTGCTACGATTACTAGCATAAAACTAAACAATGAGGAGAAAAAAGCCGAGGTCTATTTACAACCCGATCAGGTTTCGCTAGCAATAGGCAAAGGAGGCTTAAATATTAAATTAGCCAGCCAGTTAGTAGGTTATGCGATTGATGTATATAGAGAAAATAGTCAAGATGAAGAAGATGTTGATTTAGATGAATTTGCAGATGAAATAGAAAACTGGGTAATAGATGAATTAAAAGCAATCGGCTGCGATACTGCAAAAAGCGTATTAGATATATCAGCAGAAGATTTATTAACACGGACCGATCTTGAAGAAGAAACCATATTAGAGGTTCTGAGTATTTTAAGAGCCGAATTTGAAAAAGAATAATAAAATTTGAATTAAAAAACGAGCATTTTACAGTATGGATAGCTCTAAACCAATAAGATTAAGCAAACTTGCAAGAGAACTAAATGTAGGAACTTCTACAATTATTGATTTCTTGCATAAAAAGGGTATTGAGATTGTAAACAATCCTAATACCAAAGTGCCTTTCGAATGCATAGATATGTTAACTAAGGAATATAGCGATTCTAAACAAGTTAAAGAAAAATCAAAAGAAGTTTCGCAACGTATTAAGGAACGTAAAGAAAGCTCTAGCGGAGACAGCTCTGAAAATAAGACAGAAGAGCTTACTGCTAAGAAACAAGAAGAGGAGAAAGAGAAAGATCAAGATCAAGAGCAGGAACAAGAGCTTTTAATTGTAGATTCCTCAAATGCAAATTCAGAGAGCAAAACAGGTTTATCGCACAAGAAAAGTGAAGAAAACTCTGATCAAAAATCAGAAGATACAAAACAGCCAAAAGAAAAAGAGGAAACTAAATCTAAAGAAAAGTCGAAAGAAAAGGAAAAATCTTCTTCTAATTCTAAAGACAAGAAGTCTGATAGTTTAAAGGTATTAGGCAAAATAGATTTAGATTCTATGAATCAAAAAACAAGACCCAAAAAGAAGACTAGAAAAGAAATAGAAGCAGAGAAAAAGGCAAAAGAAGAAGCTACCAAATTACTATCTAGCCAAAAGAAAGCAGAAGACGAAAAGACAAAAAAAGAAGTTGAGCAAACTAAAGAGGATAAAAAAGAAAAAGAAGAAAGAACCCAAGCTAAAGAAGAAGACTTTATTCATACAGAAATAGAGAAGTTGTCGGGAGTTAATGTTGTGGGGAAAATTAATATTGATGATTATATTAAAAAAGAGGAAGAAATAAAGAAGAAGCGAGAACAAGATAAAATCGACAGAAAAAAAGAGCGACAACTTGAAAAGCAAAAGGCAAAAAAACGTAAACGAATAAGGAAGGAAAACGTAAAAGTTAACGTTGACAAAACAAAACCGACTTTTGATAAAAACAAGAAGAAGAAACCTAAAACACAACCCAAACCTGAGATTTCGGATGATCAGGTTCAAAAGCAAATAAAAGAGACTTATGCCCGACTTACAGCAGACCGACAAAAGTCGAAGACATCAAAATATAGGAGAGAGAAGCGAGATCATGTAAGTCAGAAAATGCAAGAAAAAATTGAGAAACAAGAAGCTGAAAAAAATATCCTTCAAGTAACTGAATTTGTTTCGGTCAACGAAATTGCAAGAATGATGGATGTTCCTGTAAATGAAGTTATTGCTACTTGCATGAATTTAGGTTTATTTGTTTCAATCAACCAGCGTTTAGATGCAGAAACAATGGCACTGGTAGCTGACGAATTTAGCTACAAAGTTGAATTTGTTAACGTAGAAGATGTAGAAAATATTGCAACTGAAATTGAAGATACCGAAGAAGATTTAGAACCCAGAGCGCCTATTGTTACTGTAATGGGACATGTTGATCACGGTAAGACCAAACTACTTGACTATATCCGTCATGCAAATGTTGTTGCAGGAGAAGCTGGTGGTATTACACAACATATTGGAGCATATAGTGTAGAATTAGAGAATAATAAAAAAATCTGCTTTCTAGACACACCTGGTCACGAAGCTTTTACGGCAATGCGTGCCAGAGGAGCTCAAGTAACAGACGTAGCAATTATTGTTGTTGCTGCCGACGACGACGTAATGCCTCAAACCATAGAAGCAATCAATCACGCCTCTGCTGCAGGAGTTCCAATAGTATTTGCTATCAACAAAATTGATAAACCCACTGCTAACCCCGACAAGATAAAAGAAAAACTAGCTGCTATGAATTACATGGTAGAAGAATGGGGTGGCAAATATCAGTCGCAAGATATTTCGGCTAAAGGAGGTTTACACATTGAAGAACTTCTTGAAAAAGTTTTACTTGAAGCCGAATTACTTGAACTAAACGCAAATCCTAACAAACCAGCTATAGGAACTGTAATTGAATCAATGCTCGACAAAGGTCGTGGCTATGTAGCTACATTACTTGTACAAGCAGGTACGCTCAAAGTTGGTGATATAATGCTTGCCGGCACACATACAGGACGCGTAAAAGCGATGTATAACGAACGTGGACAAAAAATAGATGAGGCAGGACCATCAACACCGGCACTTGTACTTGGATTAAATGGTGCACCTCAAGCCGGCGACAAATTTAATGTAATGCAAAGCGAACACGAAGCTAAATCTATTGCAACTAAACGCACACAATTGCAGCGTGAAGTTGGATTACGTACACAAAAATATATTACCCTTGACGAAATTGGAAGACGACTTGCCCTTGGTAACTTCCACGAAGTTAATGTTATTGTTAAAGGAGACGTTGACGGTTCTGTTGAAGCATTGTCAGATTCACTCGAAAAATTATCAAACGACGAAGTTCAGGTAGTAATTAAACACAAAGCCGTAGGTCAAATTTCAGAATCGGATGTAATGCTTGCTGCTGCTTCCGATGCTATAATTATTGGCTTCCAAGTACGTCCATCGCTAAGTGCCCGCAAACTTGCCGAAAAAGAAAAAATCGACATTAGATTATACTCGATCATTTATGATGCTATAAATGATGTAAAAGACGCACTCGAAGGACTTCTATCTCCCGAAATCAAAGAAAGAATAGTCGGTTCTGCTGTTGTTCTACAAACATTTAAAATACATAAAGTTGGCACAGTTGCAGGTTGTAAGGTTACAGACGGTAAAATATATAGAAGTTCTAAAGTAAGAATAATACGCGATGGAATTGTAATTTATACCGCAAATCTTGGTTCGTTAAAGCGTTTTCAAGAAGATGCTAAAGAGGTTGTTTCTGGTCAGGAATGTGGTTTAAATATCGAAAACTTTAATGATATTAAAGTGGACGATGTAATTGAAGCTTTCGAAGAATTTGAAATTAAGAAAAAGCTTTAAACATTTACTGTTTTTCTGATGAATATCGGAAACATAAAATTAGGTAATAAGCCTATATTTCTAGCCCCTATGGAGGATGTTACAGACCCTTCGTTTAGGTTTATGTGTAAAAAATTTGGTGCTGACATAGTTTACACAGAATTTATATCATCAGATGGGCTGATAAGAAACGGCAAAAAAAGTTTACAAAAACTTGAAATATTTGAATATGAACGTCCTATAGGCATTCAAATTTACGGGCACATACCCGAAGCTATGCTCGAAGCTGCATTATTAGTAGAAAAAGCTCAACCCGATTTTATTGACATTAATTTTGGCTGCCCTGTAAAAAAGATAGCAAACAGAGGTGCCGGAAGCGGTATGATGAAAAATGTACCTCTAATGATAGAAATATCAAAAAAAATTGTAGATGCTGTTTCACTTCCTGTTACAGTTAAAACACGACTTGGTTGGGACAACGAATCCAAAAATATTATAGACATTGCTCTTAAGCTACAAGATACTGGCATAAAAGCTATAACGGTTCATGGAAGAACAAGAATGCAAATGTATAAAGGGAATGCCGACTGGGAATTAATAGGTGCCCTTAAAAATCATCCTGATTTTGAAATTCCTGTAATAGGAAATGGCGATGTTACAGATGCAGCTACAGCTGCCGAAAATTTTAAAAACTATGGAGTTGACGGAATTATGATTGGCAGAGCAAGTATTGGTAAACCTTGGATTTTTAAGGAAATAAAAGAATATTTACATAATAATGAAATCATTCCTACTCCCAATGTAAGTAAAAGGGTAGATATTGCTCGCGAACATTTTTCTAAATCCTTATTACACAAAGGAGAACCTCGTGGAATTTACGAAATGAGAAGGCATTTTAGTCTGTATTTTAAATCTATTCCTAATTTTAAGGAAACACGAATGAAATTAGTAACCAGCAATAATGCTAGTGAAATATTTAGTATTCTGGATGAAATTAAAATTAAATTTGGCGAAGTAAATCTAAACCAATAAGTTACTCGATTAATACTTTTGACACATATCTTCCTTTTTCGTCTAAAACTTCTGAGAAATAAATACCTTTAGGTAATTCGCTAATATCAATATTAATCATACGTGAAGCAATATTAGTTTGATATACAATTTTGCCTTGTGCGTTATAAATAGTAAACTTAGTATTATTGTATAATCTATCATTTATCATCAAACTTAGAATATCTTTAGCCGGATTGGGATAAATTTTAAACTTTTGCGAAATATTATTACTAGCCACATCAGAATCACTGCAATTATTATTGTACACACATAGCCAATCAATTACTTCATTAAAAACCGTATCCCAATATTGACAGGGAAAGTTCTCTCTTTCCAAATTAGTTATATTAAATTCGCCACAGCTATAAAATGCATGGGGTTGATTATCGTATATATGCAAATTTGCTGTCCAATTGTTTTGCTCAAAAATTTGATAAATAGGCTCAGAACCATACAAGTACACATTAATATTAGTGTTACTCCCATAATTGAAAGCATAACCTTGATTATAAGGGACAATTTCGTCGGCACTACCGTGAATAAAAAGCATTGGTACTTGCTCACCATTGTCAAACCAACTCAAATCCATAGTTGCCCCCCATAATCCAACAACACCGGCAACATTAGAAGTACGATTTGGGAATAAACTATTGCAATCCAAACTACCTAAATCGGCATTATTAGGTCCCACTCCAACATTATAAGTTTCTGACAAGCGTTCTGACTCGGCTAAAAAAACCATATTTATTGCCGTAATAGCACCTGCACTATTCCCTAATAAAAATATTTGACTTGTATCGATACGATACTCCTCAGATTTCTCCTTTACAAAATGTATTGCCGACCTACAATCTTGTATTGCTCTATATGCTGCTCTTTTCATTCCGGTAGCAGGACCTATACTACCACTACCTGCAACAGGATTGAAACCCAAACGATAATTTATAGCTACTGCCACATATCCATAATGTGCCAAACTATCGCACCACGCAACTATATCGGGTCGGTCCTTGTTTCCCGCTAAAAATGCACCACCAAATAAACACATAACCATGGGTCTTTTCTCCCATGAGGATTCAATAGGATAATAGATATCAAGTTTTATATCCTTAGGATTATAAGTTCCTGTACCTACTAGATCCCAACTATCTGCAATACAATAAGTAATGTTTTTCTCAACACAAATATTTTCAAAATATCGTGAAGTAAATCGTTCCTGCGAAAACAGTTTTATAGAACTAGTAAATAATACTAAAACTATTAATAAGGCTATTTTTTTAAGGCATGATAGATTAGATATTATCATAACACACAACAAACTGTAGGAAATAAATTTAATCATATTTCTACAAATTTAATATTTATTAAAAAAGAACGCAAAGATTTTTTAATTTAGATTTTTTTTAATCACTAATATTAAATGAGATTACAAAAACTACTAATATTATTACTATTTATTTGCTTAATATCTGAGGCTCACTCACAAATATTAGTAATAAATGAAAAAGTTGTAGTTGCCGGCTTTGTTTTCGATTCAGAAACAGAGGAAGCATTACCTTATGTAAATGTTTATGTAAAAAAAACGCGTAAAGGGACAATAACCGACACTACAGGTTTTTTCGTATTATTTGCACGTACCGGCGATACATTAGTATTTTCATCTATAGCACATCACAAATTACATTTTGAGGTCAACGATAGCATTGGCGATATAAAAGACCCTGGTATAGTATTCTTAAAACCTCGCATTTACGAGCTAATGTCGGTAGATATTATCGCTTTAAAGCGATATCAACAATTTAAATACGATTTTGAAAGACTTGAATTACCCGACGATGCTTATGTTTACGCTTATCAAAATTTTCCTGAACTCCCTTCCGAACTTGCTTATTACAGTCGCCAAGGCACCGAAGGTTTTGGACTTGTAATGCACCCAATATCGGCACTATACGATATTTTTAGCAAAGAAGGGCGACAAAAACGCAAACTTGCAGAACTTCAAGAACACGATATAATCTACGAAAAAGTCCACTATAGGTTTAGCCCACAGATTATTTCTAGAATTACAGGAACAAGTATTGACGAAGCAGAAAAATTTATAAATTGGTGCGATTTTTCTAACATGCTAATTATCTCATTAACAGACTACGAGCTCATTGAACTTATAGTAAGACAATACGAAAAATATAAGAAAATAAAAGAATAACATTTTAAAACGATTTAACATTTTGGAATATGATATTGATAAAAAGTAATACTCAGAATCCATACTTTAACCTTGCAGCCGAAGAGTATTTTTTAAAGCAAAACGAAGATGATGTTTTCTACATCTACATTAACTCACCAAGTATAATCATAGGAAAACATCAAAACACTTTGGCAGAAATTAATTATAAGTATGTAGAAGCAAATAATATTAAGGTTGTAAGAAGAATGACAGGTGGAGGAGCTGTTTTTCACGATCCGGGTAATATAAATTTTACATTTATTATTAAACATGATGGAGACGAAATTGTAGATTTTTCTCGATTTACAAAACCCATAATTGATGTTTTACGTAACAATTTAGGTATTAATGCCGAACTCAAAGGTCGTAACGATCTTGTTATCGACGATAAAAAGTTTTCGGGTAATGCCAAACTTATTTATAAAGACAAAGTTTTACAGCACGGCACTATACTTTACGCCTCAAAAATGGGTGATTTATCTGCTGCACTTAAGTCTAATCCACTAAAATTTAAAGACAAAGCCGTAAAATCGGTAAGAAGTAGGGTAACAAATATTTCAACTTATCTAAATAAGCCTGTAGGTCAAGAAGATTTTGTTAATATGGTTTTTAATCATATTACTGATTTGTATCCAAATGCAAAATGGTACGATTTAAAAGCAGAAGATATACATGCTATTAACAAACTTGTAGATGAAAAATATTCGTCTTGGAATTGGAATTACGGCTCATCACCTGATTATAACTTGAGCCGTGGGTTTAAAGCTAAAGGCGGTAATATCGAAATACATATGGATGTACAAAATGGTATTATGGAAAGAGTAAAAATATTTGGAGATTTCTTTGCTGTTAAAGATATTACACAATTAGAACAATTGTTAACAGGAACTGAACATTCTAAAGAAATAGTTTTAAATAAATTAAAAACCATAGACCTAAATGATTATTTTGGAGCAGTTGATAAGAATGAGTTTATTGATGTAATGTTTTAAAACGTCTTAGTAATTAGGAATAATTTTTAATCATACCATACAGACTTAAAAAGACCTACCAATTTCTTTCATCAAGTTCTTCCATAATTTGTAGCCAAGCACATTTTGGTTCGTTTTCGTACTCTCTGATACCAAGATTAGAAAGGTATTCTATCATTGCAGAATTACTACCATATAATTCTCTCCATGCATTAATAGTATCGGTATTTTGTTCGTGCAACCAAGTAAAACGCATTCTTTCTATCTGCTCAATCTGCGAATCCCAAGCCGCAAAAAGATAATGGTAAAAATGTGCTTGTTGTTCTTGCGAACTTTTGCCATATCTTTTACCTGAATGATATCCAACATCATTTAAAAAAATCCTACGTCCGGAAAATTCATTACAAATATCTTTAAGCTGAACTATTGCAATATCTTTTTCCATTACTCTATATTGGTCATCGTGAGGATAATAGCTCAACATTACAACATCCGAAAAATTATTAATTGAATCTACCCAATATTTATTTTCGCCCAATACACCTTTTAGTACACTAGTTTTAACTCCCGTAACAATATCAGGGTAGTTCTCTCTAAAATGGTTTGCCACATAATGATAAAACCCGATATAAGATCTCCACGATGCAGAATCATTTAAATAATTATCAGGCAAATTTCCAATGCTTACATACGGTATATTTACATTAGTTGGCACAATAAGCATAAACCAGTCAATCATATCGGTAAAAGTTCGCATTACCAAACTATCATCAAGTGGCAACTGCGATAAAAATTGAGGCGTCTTATTCATATGCCTATCTATGGGCGAAATACAAAAAGCAACATCAATGCCCCTGCTGCCATAATAAGCAGAATTTACAATTATTTCTCCAAATGGGTCTCTGTATTGACCCAAATTTTCTTCTAACGAATTCCAAGCCAGATTTATCTCAATAAATTCTGTTCCTGCTTCTATTGCAAGACCTATACTAGACTCAAATCCGTCCTCATTATATGAAATGTCCATTCCTAAAATACGAGAACCTTTTGATTTGGCATTATACACATCAAGCACTTCATATTTTGAAACCTCGTCTTTGTTGCACCCTACAATTATTGAAAGAGCAATAATTACTAAACTACATAATAAAACTCGAAACATGATTATTATTTAAAATGCAAAAATATCAAATCTAATTCAATGTTCAACCAAATAATAAAACGAAGCTGACTCGCCTAATATAAAATACTTTAAATAACTAATAATATCTAACTATAATAAATTGTTTTATCCATTTTGTTTTCTAATTTTGAATTGATCTTACCTAAATCCTAATTTAATATGAAAAATAAATACTTTTTAGTTTTTTTTATTGCTCTTACATACATAATCCCAAGTTGCAACGAAGAAGAAAATACTGCACCAACATGTGTTATTTTAAATCCTGAAAACAATGAATATTTAGAACGAGGCGATATTGTTGAAATTACTATAGCCGTTGATGATGCTGAAAATAATATTCATGAAGTAATATTTTATATAAATGATGCAAGAGTAATGTCATTAAGAAACTCCCCATATTCGTATAGTTGGCATACCGACACAGTACTTGTAGGCAGTTATTCGATAAAAACAGTGGCAGTAGATGAGAAAGGAAAACAAGCACAAGACGAGATTACAATAAATATTATTAATACTATTTCTGATTGCGGAACTGTAACTGATATAGATGGTAATACATATACCACAGTGCAGATTGGGGAACAATGTTGGATTGGAGAAAATCTAAAAGTAACACATTATCCTGACAACACACAAATACCTGAAATACAGTTTATCACAGACTGGGATGAATTAAGAGATAATGACACAGATGATGCCTTTTGTTTTTACAACAATAACCAAAACTCTGAAGCAGACACTTACGGGGCTTTATACACATGGTCAGCAGCTACAAAATCTTTTGATAATAGAAACTCCAACAAGTCAGTAAATATTCAAGGAGTCTGTCCTGACGGCTGGCACATACCAAGCGATAATGAATGGCAAGAACTTGAACTTGCATTAGGTCTATCAGATGAAGTTTTAAATTCGTTGGGATTCAGGGGAGAAAATGAAGGGAGCTTTGCGCATACCATATAGGGCTTTTGCTCATGCTCGCTGTTAAATGATGTCGAAGAACCTATAGCATATATACGTTGATTTACAGTGTCAATCTGCGCATCAATAAAGCCATCGGTATAATCATAAAATGGCTCTTCTATATCAGGATAACCCGGGGCATAGCCTCCATAAGCTTTTTGCCAAAGTACATCGCCATTATGATTAAAGCAAACCATAGCTGCGGCATGGTCTATTAAATTACCAGAAGTTTCATGGTAAAAATCAAATTGTCCGTACAGTAAAAACCGGTCAGCATCAATACGGGTTAAGCCTTGCAGATAAAATGAATGGTCAACATCAAGATATTTAGCATCTATAACATTTCCGGAGCTGTCCCAAATTACACGTCCTGCTAAACCATAAAAGTTAACACCGTAATTACCAGATGATAAATAAGTGCTATCACTAATTTGAAATGAATTCTG
>JAQVOJ010000030.1:17373-29663 GCA_028702675.1 Bacteroidales bacterium | reverse complement strand
TTTATTCCTCGAAAAATATCCTGATTTGGATATGATTTCGTTTGGACCTACACTTAGAGCCGTTCATAGTCCCGACGAAAAAATAGAGATTAAAACTGTTAAAATGTGGTGGGATCATCTGCTTGATATTCTTAAACATATATAGATAAAAGTTTAAATTAGAATGGGACGTAAGCCTAAAAAGAAATCAAAGTCTAAGATTAGTAAAGAAGATATTATTAAGGCTAACCGTAAAGGTGAATTTGAAGCCAATAAAGATATACGGGGAAGATTACGCTCATTCTTTTACAAAAGTAGAAAAAAATACAATCGTAAGCTAAAGCATAAGAAACGGGAAGAGTAGAGTTGTGGTTAGAATGGGAGGGTTAGGTTATTTAAAGTTTAAAGTTCTTGCATATTTATTTTCAGATTCTTCTGCTAAAAATAGTTCCAGTTGCGTATTATTTTCAAAACCTACTAGTTTTTTTCTGTAATTCCCGAAAATTTGCTGATTCTCTATTTCAAGTTTTCTGTTCTTCGAGATATTTAAAAACTCAACTTCTTTGTCAATACCTAAAAAGTTTCAGTTTGTCAAGTTCGCAGCAATGCCTGTAGTACTGCTTCCTGTAAATGGGTCTAAAATCCAATCATTCTTTTCGGTTGATGCAAGAATTATTCTAGTAAGTAAAGCTAAAGGCTTTTGAGTAGGATGCTTACCACAAGATTTTTCCCATGGTGCAATAGCTGGAAGATGCCAAACGTCTTTCATTTGAGTTCCGCCATTTATACTTTTCATTAACTCATAATTGTAATAATGTGAAACTTTTTTATTTTTTCTTGCCCAAATAATAAATTCAGTGGAATGAGTGAAATATTTACAAGATAAGTTTGGAGGTGGGTTTGCAAATATCATATTAATCAATTAATGATTGCAATCGTTCTAATTTTTGGAAAATATGATTTTTAGGATTATTTGACTCTTCAAAATGCTTTTGTTCATCTACATACAGATAATCAATAATTCCCTTGATAAGCATATTAATTTCATCTCTTTTGCTTTGGTTATTAATATCAGTAAAGTTAACTGCTGCAAAGTCATTGTAATCTAATACTATTTGGGCTTTAACATATTGGTCTTTAACCTTTGAAAAAGCTTCTTGAATGTTTTTCGCTTGCACTTCTACAACACGAGCAAGTAACTCTTTTATTTCAATTTTAAAAGTATTCATAGTGCTAAATCTTTATAAAATGGTTTCAAACGATTCCTGTTCAATAAGACTTTCATATTGTTTATTAAGCGATACATAATCTAAAAATGAAACACGATTATTTTTTGATAAATCTTTAAAAGAAGAATACTTAATTTTGTTTATATAATCAGCTCTTCTTTTATTGTCAGCTACAATAATCATACGAGAATAAAAATCTTGTAAATCATTAAATTTTAAAAGTGAATTTTGTATGTCAGTAGAGTGTTCAACTTCAAAAAAAGAATGGGGCATATTTCTTTCATTAAACCAAATAACATCAATAGTTGAACTTCTTTGAACAATACTATCATAAGAATATTTAGGTAATTCAGAAATAGTCCTTATTTCCCCTAATTTTCGCTCATCGTAGAAGCTTTTATTTTTATCCTGATTTGGCACAAATGTAGAGAACCCCTTTAATTTACCTACTATTAAAAGCAGTCCTTGATAATAAGAATGATTAAATTCTTGCAATTCTTTAGAGTCAATATTTTTTTCAGTTTCGATAATTATACCTCTATTCTCAATTTCAGTTTTCATTTTTAGTAATCCATACAGCCCTGGTCTAATCTTAAAAATGTTTTTATCCAACTGCACAATTCTTCTAATACTAGCAAATGGAGTTCTAGTTTTCCATTCACAATCCTTTATCTTGAAAACTTCTTGATTTAATTGACCTAGTGTTGCGACACCACCAAGTCTTTCTAATGTTAATTTTACTGCCTCGTTTTGTTTCATCTAAGCTACATAATTATATAAATCATCAAAAAACTCATCATCTGGGTTTTTACCCTTTAAATCAGAATTACTTAAAATAAACTCATGACCTAATAAATCAATTTTCTTGCAGAAATTTCCCAAGCGAACCTGTTCACTATCGTTAAAATCTTCTTTTGAATAAGAATTAAAACTTGATGTTTCACTTAGTGGTTTATATGGCGGATTGAAATAAAAGAAACTGTTTATTTCTGCATATTGTAATGTTTTCTCAAAGTCTCCGGTTAAAATTTCTACTTTTTGTAATAATCTGCTATCAGCAAAAATAGTTTCGTAGTCACATATTTTTGGATTAGCATAACGTCCAAAAGGGACATTAAATTTTCCTTTGCTATTAACACGATATAAACCATTAAAGCATGTTCTATTTAAGAAAATAAATAATGAAGTGTTTTCGACTTCGTTTAATTCTTTAATGTTAAATCTTTCTCTTTTGTCTAAGTAATATTCTTTTCTTTTCTCTTCGTTCAGTGGTAAATATTCATTTTGAATATTCATTAATTCTTCTACAAGTTCCGATGGTTTTTCTTTAATTGTTAAATAAGCTGTTGTTAAGTCAGGATTTATGTCATTTATAACTGCTTTTTCAATATTTGGGTATTGCTGCAGAATCCAAAATAGTATAGCTCCTCCTCCTACGAAAGGTTCTATGTAAGTGATATTCTTTCGTTTATGAAAATTCTTAGGTAAAAAGTCTTCAATACTTTTAATAAGTTGAGTTTTTCCTCCTACCCATTTCACAAAAGGTTTTGCTTTTATAGTCATCAATTTAATTTTCTTTTTCTCAAAACTAATAAATATTTCAATAAAATTATTTAAAATAAAGCTTGACTTACTGATAAAAGCTTTTTTTAATTGCTTTTATCAAGAGTTAAGATCAATATATATAATAATTTTAATTAAATTTGTGAAATGAAAATTACTGATAACAAAAGACTTAAAGAAGCTTCTGTTAAAGAGGCTAAAAGGCATTTAATGAACGCAAAAACAATGTTAAGTGAAAAAGCAGGGAAAAAGGATAAATTTTACACAGATGCGAAATATGTAAAAACTGCATGTGGAATTGCTTATATAGGTGTTTTAATTATTATAGATGCGTACATTAAAATTAAGGGAGAAAAACTTTCATTAAAAAATACAAAAAGAAAAAGTATTGATTATTATAGGCAAAATTTAATAAATAGAGATAAGATTCTTTTAAATTTATTAAATAATGCTTACAATGTGTTGCATTTAAATGGTTATTACGAAGGTGAATTGAAAGTAAGTACCATTAATGATGGTTTACGAACATTACAGGAAATTATTACTCACTTTAATAAACGTTGTTAAATCGATTTTTAACGGTTTTTAACGATTTTCAAACATTTTTAACGGTTTTTAGCTGTTTTCGCCAATCCATATGGGTTGGCGTTTTTATTATTGTAGTAAAAAGTTTTAAAAATAGTTGTTAAACTAAAAGAAAATCGAAATGGATTTACTAAATGCATCTACAAAAGGCGTAGAAAAAGCGTTAAAACACAAAACATAATTTTTACGGTTGTTTTAACAATAATTGTTATTATGATTGCTCAATTCTTAATTAAACAAGAAATAATTGAAACCAATGAAATGGTGAAACTCACGGGCTTATTGGCTGTTTTGAACATATAGAAGGGGTTATTTTAACAGTTTGCATTAAAAAACTTTGGTCGTTTCCTTTTTAATATACTACGACTTTTGTAACAGTCTGAAATGCCGATAAATTACCTAATTGCCAAATGTCATATATACGGCATTAGCACATTAATCATTTCATTGTTAGTCAAATAAGGATTTTTGTATTTGTATTGATCTGTCTTTATGTGTAAATTTTAAAGGTTTACCTTTTACCGTTAAAATATCCTTTCTGTTTTTCAAGAAATCTGAAACTTTTTTTGAACTCCAATCAATTTTCAAAGTATCCACAATCTTTTTAGCAGGAAAAACACCTGCTTTTAAAAAATCAATTATCTTTTCTTCAATATTATTGGAATCTGGTTCAGAAACTATTGATTTATTTTTCTCTGTAATCTCATAATTAATCAAATTCCCTTCTATATCAACAGCTATCCCACCTTTTGAGATAAGAATGTTATTTGCGTTTTTTTCCCTTGAATTAGGTTTTCTAACGTAGATTGTTCTTCCTTTCCTTAGACCATCCATAACACCTGACCAAGTTCCACCTTTTTCACTCGATTCAGCTACATAAATTTCGGAAGTAAGTCCATAAATGATAGGATTACGTGCCATTGCCAGTTGAACACTCCAAGGAGCTTTTGGGTAAAACGTACTTAGGACTAAAACATCCCCATCAATAATTTGCTTATAATATTTTTTAAATCCTGATTGAAACGTTGCTATTCCCTGAGGAAGAACAATAATACTTTGTCCTTTGTATTTAATGGCTGAATCAAGAGCTTGTTTATCTACTCCTTTAGCAAAACCACTAACCACAACTTTATAATCCTTTGAAGCATTTTTTGCAACATTATCAGTAAATTCTAATGAAATATCGTTTGCCTTTCTTGAGCCAACAATTGCAATTGATTTTTCTTTCATTATTTGGAGATTCCCCTTTGTGTAGATGACAGGTGGAGCATAGGTTCTACCCAAGTTTTTCTTTAATGTTGGAGAATAATCTTGTGAAGTAATTGGGATTATGCTATAACCTTGTTCAAGAAGGTCTTCAACCATAAAGGCATAAGTTGATAGTTCATTTCTTGCTTCTTCAAAAAGCACTATTTCTGATTGACTTAACTCATAATCATTACCCCAAACAGCTTGCTCAAATTCAAAAAAATCAATAATTGATTTGCTTTTTTCAAAAAGTCGGACAATTATTTCGTTTTTCTTTTTTGTTTGAATCTTTGGAACGTGAGCCAAAGTCAACCAATATGTTAATTCTTTATTCATAATCAACACTTTAAATGTCTCCACCTACAGTTCTTGCTATAACCAAAGGTGCAATTTTCGTGACCCCAAATTTAGTTAA
This sequence comes from Bacteroidales bacterium, assembly GCA_028702675.1. GTDB lineage: Bacteria > Bacteroidota > Bacteroidia > Bacteroidales > ML635J-15 > JAQVOJ01. The sequence goes on along the minus strand of JAQVOJ010000030.1, from coordinate 24,644 downwards.
AACATTTCCAATTTCTTTAATTGTTGCTCCACTATCGTAAATGTCATCAAATAGAATTACCGATTTTCCCAATATTTCTCTTGGTTCAGAATAAGTGAATTTTTGAGCTACATTGTCTTTTTTAAGATAAGCATTTTTAAATACTTTTTGAGCTTGAGTTACACCTATTTTTATCAATTTATGGGAAATTGGAACTTTTAAAACTTGTGATAGTTTTTCCGCAAAGTTTTTCACTAAATCACCTGATTCAGTTGGGGGAACATAAACAATAAAATCAAAATGTTCTTGTCCATATTTTTTTCTGAATGCTTTTAAAGTAAGTTTTAGGAGAAAATCTGGAAAATCTCCGCCATTTTCATATTTACTCCTATGTAATGCTGCTCCTACACTTGAAACGCCATAATAACTTGAAGCAACTCCGTTAAGTATTTTTTCTTTTGATAAATGATTATTTATTAATGTGAAAAATTGTTGTTGTTTTTCAGAAGGCAACTTGGCGACTTTTGTTTTGAAAATTTCTAAGTTTTCAAAATGATCTTCTTTTTCTCCTTCTTGTCCAAAAATTAATTTATTCTCACTATCTAATGTAATGTAATATTTCTTACCATCTATTGTTTTAGTTGTTTTCGGGGCAGTTTGAAGTGTCGGAAAGTAAGACTCTCGGAAATTTGACAATTCTTGTTTTGTTGCATCATTAATTGTAATAGCAAAAGGACTTAGGTTTGTATTGTCACAGTTTGTATAAGCATAATGCGAACCATCCCCTAAGTAATCACATAGAAACTTCATTCTTGAACTTTTAAGATTGACATAATCTATCATTGAGCTCAATTCTTTTAATTTTTGCTCTCTTAACTCATCAAAAGCCTTTGTGTTAAGTAAAGGGGCATTATATTGGTATTCATATTTATTATTAACTTTTTTTATTATGCCTTGTTCTATGAGGTCTGATTTAATTACTTTTATTTGCGTTGATTTCAAGTTTGTAGCTTTAATTATTTGGAGTTCACCCAGTTGTTCTTGCTTAAGCACATTAATTACTTTATTGTAATTTTTTATACTTGGACGACCTCCGTCAATAAATGCTTGTGGAAGCTTAACATCTTCTTCAATCCCATTTTCATCTTTTGTTGAATTATAAAATAAAATCAATTTAGTGGGTTTTCCATCTCTTCCGGCTCTTCCAATTTCCTGATAATAGTGTATGGGAGAAGCAGGTATTTGTGTATGAACGATAAAGCGAATATCTGATTTATCTATTCCCATGCCCAGGGCATTTGTTGAGATTACTGCTTTCCATTTGTTATTCATTAACCCGTTTTCAATTTCTTTTCGTGAATCTGAATCCAATCCTGCGTTATATTCAGTTGTTTTGATATTTAAAAATTCAAACCAACGTGAATAGATTTCTGTATTAACTCTAGTTCCGGTATAAATGATTCCGTTACCTTCCAACAATGGTAAATTCTCTGCTAACCATAAAAGTTTTTCATCCTCAGACTTTACTTTTAGTACATATAATCTAAAGTTTTCTCGTATTAATTCTCCGCGGATAGTTTGAATGTTCCCTGATATTTGCTTTTCAATATCCTCTTGTACACGTTTTGTTGCAGTTGCAGTGGTTGCTAATACTGGTAGATTTTGTGGCAACAGCTTGACAAGGTTAATAATCCTTCTAAATGCAGGTCTAAAATCGTGCCCCCAAATAGAAATAGTATGTGCTTCATCAATTACAATCATTGATAAATTCATTTTTCTAGTAGCTTCAATCCATTCTTGATTTTCCTGTCTTTCTGGGGCTATGTATAGAATTTTTAATTTACCGCTAATTGCTTCCTTTATAGTCTGTGAATTTTCTTCAGGTGTTTGTTCTGAATTTATAAATTTAGCCTTTATTCCTTTTCTATTAAGACCGTTAACTTGGTCTCTCATCAAAGCAATTAAAGGTGAGAAAACTATAGTCAGGCCTGAAAATTGAGTTGCAGGAAATTGAAAACAAAGAGATTTTCCAAACCCAGTTTTTTCGATTAGCAATACTCTTTTACCTTTAAACAATAAATCAATAGTTTCCCATTGCTTATCATAAAAATGGTCAAATCCGAATGTATTTTTTAATCTTATTTCAGCTTCTTGTCTATTCACAGTTTCTGTCTTTTAATATTGTGACTAGCTCACAAGCATTTTATTCATCATTTCAACAAAAATAAGAAATTTTTTGAACTAAATTATTAAGGAAAAGTACGATGAAATGATTAATAAAATTAAGTTAGGCTATATAGTTTTTTGTGTTATTGGAATTCATTTTTTTGTATTCTGAAATGTAAGTTAGGTGAAGCCAATATGTTTGAGTTAGCTGGGAAACATGGGAAACAAAAAAAGAGGCAAAATAGCCTCTTAATGTTTGTAGCCTCGCAAGGAATCGAACCTTGATCTACGGTTTAGGAAACCGCTATTCTATCCATTGAACTACGAGGCCATTTTAAAATTTTGCCATGCAAAAATATATGTTTGCAAGCATTATTGCAAATTAGTATTCTGGGGTTTTTGTATCGTAAATAATTTTTTACCAAATTGTTCCATAGCAATACCTCCCATTATCAAGAATAAACCTACAATAGTTGAGATTGTAATATTCTCTTTTAATACAATAGCTATCACCGTTAAGGATAAAAATGGAACAATAAAAATTAAATTACTGATTTTTGCTGTACTTTCAGAATGTTTTAAAGCCAATCCCCACATTATAAAACTAATACCCATTTCGAATACTCCAACCCAAGCACTACTTAACATCCCTTTAAAACTTGGAATTGAAACAGACGAAAAGAAAAAACATGCAATAAATGAATAAACTGTTCCAAACAAAAAGTTTAATAAAAGCCTTGCATTAGCATCTTTTTTGTCTTTTGTATTCAATAGCCAGTAAACAGACCAGACAAAAGCTGTACTTAAAGCAAGAAAAGCTCCTAGCGGTTCAGAGAATTTAAAGCTTAGAATATCGCCACGTGTAGCAATAGTAATGACTCCGGCAAAGCTTATAAATAATGCAATAATAGAACGCCAATATACTTTTTGTTTTAATAGAGGAGCCGAAAGTAGTACTAAAACAATAGGCCATATATAATTTAATGGTTGTGCTTCTTGGGCAGGCAGTAAACTATAAGCTTTAAACAGAATTACATAATAAGCGAATGGGTTTAAAAATCCTAATAAAGCAGAAAATAAATAATCATGCAAAATAAATGTTTTAAGTACAGCTAACTTGTTTTGAATTAATAGAGCAATTAACATACAAAACAAAGAAAAAAGCGAAGCCCAAAACAACATTTGTAAAAAATCCAGATTCTCAAGAGTTATTTTAAAGGCAGTAGCTGCTGTAGCCCAACCTATTACAGCCACCAATGCATATAGGTATGCTTTATTTTGTGTTTTCAATATTATTCGTTAGTAATAAATTCAAATTTTATTGGATTTACAGTATAACCTCTCTTTCTTAATAATTCTATAACTCCTTCATTACCTGGTAAATGAGCTGCCCCAATAGCATTAAAAGTAGCCTGTTTCTTTCCAAACTTGATTATTCTACGAGCCATTTTTTTATTCCTTTTTACAAGAAAATACTCATTAAATTCGGCAGGCATTGTAGAATCAGAAGAAAGCTCATAAAGTTTATTAATATCTTGAATAATATATGCTTCTAAAAGTTCGTCGAAAGCATCCATCGAAAGGCTTGATGTGGTATCTGTTAAACCTTGGTAAAGCATTTCCGCCTGGTCTTCTAATGACATAGCATCAATTGCTTTCATTTGATCTTTGAACTTTTCTATCCCCAAACAAAGTTTTTTATTATTTCTTGCATACTGTAAAAAATGTAAATCAAGAGCAAGTTCCATATCCATGCTTAATTCCATTTGCATAAGCTGGCTACTTAAAAAAAACGGTTTCATCTTGTTAAAAACAAACAATCCCTGTCCGGTGCTTTCTTTAACAACACTATCAAGAAACTCATATTCTTCGGGTGAGTATAAATCTTTTAATGTATGCTTTTTCATAAGCATAGCTTCCATAGCTTCGCCTTGGTCTATTTCGTCCATTAATACCTCCATGGCAAAAGCATCACAAAAATCTATTTTTTCGTAAACAACACTATCGAAAGAAAATACTCTCTTGTCTTGAATGTGAATTGTACCATACAAATACGATGGTTTCTCGAAACCTTTACCTGTAATTTCCCAAAGTAGTGATTGAGGGAAAGCACTAATACAGCTAATCAATGAAACTGTAAGGAATAAAAATCTTTTTATCATAATCGAACTTAATTTTATCAAAATAGCCCGAATAATACGGGCTATTTTAGTTAATATTTAAAACATAAACTATCCTTCATAATTAGGTAATTCAAGACCATATCCTTTTTTCTTATCTTCAGCTTTCAATAAAACCGCTATTACAATAGCTAGTAAACCTAATCCGGCAAAAATAAACATAGGGATAGTGTAATCGTAAGTAACTTTCGTCTTTGTAATACCATCAACTATAGTTTCAGTTTTAGAAGTGATACAGTACTTATCGAGTACCCAGCCAATGAGTAAAGGCACACCCATTAATCCCCAGTTTTGTACCCAAAAAATCAGAGCATAAGCTGTACCTAATCTTTTTTCAGGAATAATTTTAGGAACCGAAGGCCACATAGCAGAAGGAACTAAAGAAAATGTAACACCTAATAATAGAATTAGAATTACAGCTATAAATGTCATATTTAATCCGGGAATAGCAAATAACAGATGAACACCCAAAAGCATTACTGCGCCAATTAACATAATAGTAGCTCCTTTTCCTTTTTTATCATAAATACCACCAAACAGAGGTGTCAACAATATTGTCCCGAATGGTAATAAGCTAGGAATCAGACCTGCAGTTTCTTGTGCAACGCCATATTTTTGGTGCATCAAATCTGCAGCAAAATACAAAAATGGAAAAACTCCTGAATAAAACAACACACAAAGCAAAGCGACAAGCCAAAAGCCTTTGTTTGTAATTACTTTTAGAATATCACGGGCTTTAAATTCCTCTTCCTCTTCCGCATTAGGATCTTTATTATCAGCAATGGATTTATCTAACTGCTTATCCCTAAATGTGTACCATAAAAAAGCTACGAAGCCAGCCACCAGAAGACCTAAGCCCAACATCACAGGAGCCGAAAGTGCTATATTGGGAGCTTTTCCACCGTCAAGTAAACCGGCAGCAATAGGAGCGGGAATAGCCAAGGCAAGTGCCGTACCTAAACGTGCTGTTGCCATTTCAAGCCCCATAGCAAGAGCTAACTCTTTTCCTTTAAACCATTTTACTATAATTTTAGACACAGTAATTCCGGCTATCTCAACACCAACCCCAAAAACTGCAAATCCAAATGCACCAGTTGCTATTTGTGCATTAATACCAAAAATCTCACCATCCATAGGCCACAATTGCCTAATTGCAGCAAACTGGAAAAATGTCCCAATTATCATTGTTAAAGAAGCACCAAGCCCTGTAAACCTAACACCAACTTTATCAAGGATAATCCCACCAAATATTAACATAAGGAAAAACACATTGAACCAACCATATGCACTATTCCAAAAACCAAAATCAGTACTGCTCCACCCCATATATTCCTCAAATAATGGTTTTAAAGGAGAAATTACATAATTGATGTAATATCCGGTTAGCATAGTAAATGATACTATAGCCAATGCTGTCCACCTCAGAACTTTGTTGTCCCTCAATGTAGTTCTTATTACTTCATTCATAATAAATTTGTTTTGTTAAATTGAACAGCAAATGTAATTTTTTCTCATTGAAATATTTACTTTTTAAGAGAAATTTTATGTAATTAAATTTGTTTTTCTAATTTCCAATATTCAAATCATCAAAAAAACGGTTACTCAAACTCCCTTAAAACCATGAATATATAATAATTCTATTATTGTTAAAATAATTTTGTTATATTTTGCGAAAAATACCTATTTTTACAGTTTAGCTAAAATTCAAATTTTAACGAATATTATTATGAGAAGATTTTACGTTTTATTAGTGATGTGTTTACTTTCTGTAGCAACATTTGCACAAATGCTACCTGACAACTGGACAATTGGAAGTTCAGCTATTTCAGTAACACAAGAAAGTACTACTGTTAGCGATGGGGCTTATTCTATGAGTGTAGTGTGGACTAGCACAAGCAATCAAGACATTGATTCAGACCCATTTACAGTAGTTGAAGGTGCAAATTATTCATTAACAGTTGATGCTTTCGACAACGACCTTGCAGGGCGAGTTAGAATTGCAATTATTTGGAGCAATGGTACAAATGATTATTTTGGATACTCATCAGATGATCCTGACTGGCAGCTTTTAACTCAAACCGGTACTGTTCCGACAGGGGCTACTGAAGCATTTGTTAGACTACGCTTCTACGATGTTTCAGGCGATTGGGACGGCGATGCTAATGTAATACTCGACAATGTAGTTTATTCCGAAGATGGCGGAGCAAATTTAGTAACAAACTTCTCTTTCGAAGATTGGAGCGAACCCTCATATCCCGAATATACTATATACGAAATTCAAGGACAACTTGATGCATCTCCATATCTTGGAAATATGGTGCAAACAACTGGTATAGTTACCGGTGCTTTCTCAAGCGGATATTTTATTCAGGATGGTACAGGTGCTTGGAATGGAATCTATATATTTGACAACACAAATACACCTGCCATTGGAGATGAAATTACAGTTATTGGCGAAGTGGGTGAGTATTTTGATAAAACACAACTTGCCAGCATTTCTAGTTTTACGGTTAATTCTTATGGTAATGTTCTACCCGATGCTACATTATTATCTACAGCGGATGTTAACGATGAGATGTACGAAGGAGTACTCGTAAAAATTAATAATGCAGTATGTACTTCAGAACCCGATAGCAACAACGAATGGGTTGCTAATGACGGTTCAGGTGAAGTTATAATTAACGATTTAATATACGACGCAAGCCCTGAACTTTACGGAATATATAATATTACAGGAATTGTGGACTATGGATATGGTGCTTATAAAATTGAACCACGTAATAGTACGGATGTTGAATACCTTGGCTCAGAATTAGACAATGCTCTTACAGATGCCGCCAACAATACAACAATGACAATAACACCCGAAACTCAAACTATTGACGAAGGTGTTGACGCTGCAATGAATGCAAACGTAGTTTTCCCTTCAACAATCGACGCTATGTT
>JAQVOJ010000030.1:0-17273 GCA_028702675.1 Bacteroidales bacterium | reverse complement strand
ATTACCGTTACAGGACTTGTTGCCGGTACATATAATATTAATATAGAAACTGTAACTAATACTGATACAGAATTTGGAACAAACGATTTTGTCCTTGCTAGCGATGACGCTGAAGTTATTGTTGAAGCTTCGGTTCAAGATGCTCTTACAGATGCCGCCAACAATACAACAATGACAATAACACCCGAAACTCAAACTATTGACGAAGGTGTTGACGCTGCAATGAATGCAAACGTAGTTTTCCCTTCAACAATCGACGCTATGTTAGCTGATTACTACATGGATGCTGTAATTGATTTTGGTACAGCACTTCCTAACGATGTTGATGTTACAATCACATATTCTCAAAATGGTAGCACTCCTAACGAACTTGGTACTTTCACAATAACCGAAACTACTACCGAAGCATACTTAAGCGAAATTATTGGTTCTGCCAGAACTCTTCTTTCAGGACATGCCGGACTTGAACTTGATTGGGGAATTACCGTTACAGGACTTGTTGCCGGTACATATAATATTAATATAGAAACTGTAACTAATACTGATACAGAATTTGGAACAAACGATTTTGTCCTTGCTAGCGATGACGCTGAAGTTATTGTTGAAGAAATTATTCCCGGCGACATTGTAATTGTTAACCAACCAACAGATGCATTTATTTGCGATGGAGATTCAATTGAATTTGTAATTGAAGCGAATGGCACAGAACCCCTTAATTTTGAGTGGTATTTAAATGACGAAATTATTGAAGGAGAAGAAAGTAACTCCATATACGCTTCAACAGATGGCGAATATTACTGTGTTGTATTCAATGATGTTGATACTGTAAGTACTGATATTTTTACACTAACGATTTCAATACCAGTGGTAGAATTCGATGAAGACACACATTATTGTATTAACTGGGAAGCCACACTTGATGCAGGTGAATTTGAATCATATCTCTGGAACACAGGCGACGATACTCAAATTATAAGTGCTGACACTTCAGGCACCTACATTGTAGAAGTTACTGATATTCATGGTTGTGTAGGCACAGGTGAAATTTCACTTACATTTGATTTAGACTGGGAACTAGATTATCCGAGTAAAGTTACATTGTGTGAGGGAGACTCAGTAACTCTCACAATGCCTGATGCTGATACATGGATTTGGAGTACTGGCGAAAATACTCAATCAATTACTTTAGATCAAGCAGGAACAATAAACGTAACCGTTGTGCAAGGCAACTGTATATCTGAAGCAGAAATAAAAATCGAATCATCAATAAATCCACCTGCTATTGACTTAGGTCCTGATAGATATCTATGTAATGGAGACGAAATTGAATTACAATCTCCAACATACGCATCACAGTATAGATGGGATCTCAATGGAGAAGTTGTAAGCACAACAAACAAAGTTGAAGTTATAGAAGAAGGACTTTACTCTTTAACAATTTTTAATTCTGCAGGCTGTTCAGAATACGATGAGATAAACGTATTCTACAATGATTACTTAATAATTAATATTGGAGATTCTATAAACTCTTGCGAAGGACAAGAAATTAAACTTAGCCCCGGCGAAGTTGACAGCTTAGTTTGGGATAATGGAACAGAAGTAGATTCTTTAATTGTAACTACCAACGGTTGGTATTATGTAACAGTAGTAGACGACCTTGGGTGTATTGGTCAAGATAGTGCCTACGTATTTTTCAATGAATTACCTGAAATTAGTATTGGCAACGATACAGCTTTCTGTGATGGTAATGAACTAGAAATTATTGCACCGGAAGCAGAATTGTATCTATGGAATACCGAAGATTCTACTCAATCAATAGTGGTAAATGAATCAGGCTCTTATACCGTTACAATTACTGACACAAATGGGTGCCAAAACAGTGATAGTAAAGTATTAACTGTTTGGGATAATCCATTTATTGATTTAGGTCCTGATAAAACTATAACCGAGGATCAAACAATTATTTTAGGAGCAGAACCCGGACATCCAGACTATGCATGGAGTACAGGCGAAACATCTGACTTCATTGTTATTAATGGACTTGCCTATGGTATTGGCGAACATTTAATTACTCTTACTGTAATTTCTGATAATGGATGTGAAAATTATGATGAAGTTTTAATTACTATAATCGAAGGTGTCGGAATATCAACTAACCTAACCGATGCTATTAGCATTTATCCAAATCCCGCAGATCAAATAATAAATATTGAATTAAATAAGCTTGATGATTTTGTCGGATTAGAAATTATTAACATTGAAGGTAAAGTAATTTACGAAAATAATAAAGACAAAGATTTAGAACTTGACATTGAAAATTGGCAGTCGGGTGTTTATTTTGTAAAAATAGTAACAGAAAAAGAAATAGGAGTTCTAAAATTCATCAAGAATTAACAAATAAAAATAACTTAAATAGACATAAAAAGGAAGATTTATAATAATCTTCCTTTTTTTAGCAATCAACTATTTAATGTTAATAAGTTATGAAAAAACATTTTTGTAATAATACTATTTTAAATGTATTTTTATATTTTTAATATAAACATCATGAAACAACGCTTATTAGTAATTTTGGTATTAGCTTTACTTGCCTTAAGCTTATTTTCTTGCAGATCAACACACGACTGTCCTGCTTATTCAGAAAATAATCAAGAACAGATAGAGCATCATTCATAGATTCCGGGTTAAATTACTGGAACTCTTAAATATATATTATTTTATATATACTCCGATTTTTTACTAATTTTGGGTCATACTATTATTTAATATGTACTCGAAAGTTTTTATTTATCACATATCAATATTTATCATGTTTGTTCTTTGCTTAATAAGTTTTAATGCAAAAGCACAAGGTGAATTACATGAAGAAAGAGAATTGCATAATTACAATGAAAACTCTTTTGGTATTAGTTTAAATAGCAGCGGATGGGGCTTAGATTATAGGTTTTCTAAAAGAATTAATCATCGCAACAGATACTTTTTCTCAGTTGATTACAGTTTTGTAAAAGACCCCAAAGAAATAAAAGTTATAAATCCATATTTCGAGAGTCAGAAAAAGTTTGTTTACGGCAAAACCTATTCATTCCATCAAATAAGAGCCGGTATTGGTTGGCAAAAAACACTCTTCGAGAAAAGAGATAAAGGAAGCATATCAATAAACTACATCTTATCGGCTGGTCCGGTTCTAGGTATTGCTAAACCAATATACTACGAAATAGTTGACAGCACCGAAACCATTGGTAATATTCAGTATTATTATGCAAGTGAACAATTATTAGACATTGATAATCATAGTGCCTCTGATATTATTAGTAAATCGGCATTCTATAACGGTTTAACAGAGATTGAATTAAAACCAGGTATATTTATAAAAACAGGAGTATCATTCGATTTTAGTAAAAATGTACTTAGAACTAATACATTAGAAATAGGGGCAAGTATTGATACTTATTTAAGACCTGTTGAAATTATGGCAAACAATTCAAAATATTTTTTCTGGACTATTTATCTTGAATATAGATTTGGTTCAAAATATAATGCAAATCTCCATAGAGATGCAAGAAAGGAAGCACGGAAGAATAGATAGTTGATATTGTTTTATTCGTATGAAATTGTTAAACATTATTAAATTTCATTTGATTAATAAAAATTTTAACCATATCTTTAGAGTTTGTAAAAACCAAAAGGTTTTACTAAGTTGTAATATAATGTAAATTATTGATTATGAAGAAGTTAATACTTAGCGTAAGTTTAATCTCACTAATTGCTGTGGGCATTACTCTTTTTTCACACAAGCAGAACATCACTGCTCAGTACATTCCTGACAATATTAGTTCTATGATTGTGTACGATTATGGATTTAGTGGTGCTGCTCAATATGAATATGAGCGTAAAGCTAATCTTGAAACTGGACGCATCGATGTAAAGGATGTTGAGAAAGCAAAATTACAAGTTAAAGAATTAAGTCAAAAGAAATCTTCATTAGGATTGAATTGGACTTTTGCCGGTCCTACAAATATTGGAGGAAGATGTAGAGCAATCTTAGTTGACAAAGATAACCCTTCAAAACTATATGTTGGAGGTGTTTCAGGAGGATTATGGGTTTCAACTACAAGTGGTGGAAGCTGGCAACAAATTGTTTACGACGGTGACGAAGAAACAGGAGGCATCCCAAATTTAAATATTAGTAGTATTTGTCAAGCGACAAATGGAGACATATATTTTGGCACAGGAGAATATTTTGCAAACCCTTATGGCTCAGGTAATTCAGGTTTTCAAGGTGCCGGTATCTGGAAATCTACTGATGGAGAAAACTTTTATCGCTTAAGTTCAACATGGAGCGACACTCAAAGTAAACAAACTTTTGTATTCGTTAATAAGCTAGTAGCTCATCCTACCGACGAAAACACAATATATGCCGCTACAATAAATGGATTACAGGTTACACATGACGGAGGTGAAACATGGACAAACCCTGTAATAGACAATGGCAACCCAGTTACAGAACCTTGCGGAGATGTTAAAATTAGTTCAGATGGAGAATATATAATAGTCGATTTAGGTTTTAGAGCTTTTGTTTCTCACAACTCTGGTGCAACAGATTCATGGACTTTAGTTACCGGTCAAAGTTCTGAAAACTTACTCCCGTTAAATAGTATAAGAACAGAATTTGATATTGCTCCTGCAAATAGAAATATTATGTATGCACAAACTACTAAATCTAATCGTAGTTTATTAAACATATATAGGTCAGAAGACGGTGGACTTACTTGGTCGATAATTGGTCCAGGTGGAAGTGCAGATTTTAACCCATTAGGCTCACAAGGAGATTACAACAATGTGATAGCCGTATTCCCAGATAATCCTAATGAAATAATGGTTGGTGGACAGTATAGCTTATGGCACTGGGAAATATCACAAGGTTGGGAACAATTAACATATTGGAATCTTCCAACTTCAAGCAGTATTTACGTACATGCAGACCAACACGAAATTACTTTTAACCCAAATAATCCTGATATAGTTTATGTAGGTTCAGATGGCGGAATTCATAGATCCCTAGACAGAGGACAATCTTGGGTTACATTAAATAAGAATTTTGGAGTTACCCAGTTTTATGGAATAGGTCACAGTGGAACCGGACAATTATTAGGTGGAACCCAAGACAACGGAACATTATATATAGATACTGAAACTACCACTAGCACAGGAACAGCATATGAAGCAGTTGAAGTTACAGGCGGTGATGGTGGATATAGCGAAATTTCACAAATTGATGAAAATATTATGTTCTCAACCTTATATTATAGCTCTCTTTTCCGCTCCGAAGAACGAGGTGAGAATATGCAAGAAGGATATGGTGCACGTGTTTATAGCTTAATGGACCCGGGTAACGACGAAAGAGGTCATCCGTTTGTTACACCAATAGCACTGTGGGAAAGCTTTAACGATCCTTACAGTACCTCAGAAATTGTATTTGTAGCTGATAGAGATTATCAAGCTGGAGAAGTATTATATATAGAAAGTCATGTTAAAGAAAAATACATCAGACACCAACTCGAACAAGATTTAGCAGAAGAAGAAGAACTTGTAGTTATTGATCATTATCAATCTCAAATGGCTGCAGGCTTTAGAGGTGGATTATGGGTAACTCGTGATGCTCTAAACTTTAGAAAAGTCCCTATTTGGGTCCCTGTAGCAAATTTAGCTGATGCCTCTATTGTAGAAACTGTAAATGTTATTGAATGGAGCAAAGATGGTAACATTTTATATGTTGGCATAAATTATTCTACCTCTTCTTCTATGAGCGGTAGATTATACAGGATTAAAGGTTTTAATGAAAATCGCGTTGATACGCTAATGGATATTACTCGTAATGGATATAATCTTGAACAATCATGTATAGCTGTATTCCCATGGAGAACAATTACAGGAATTGGCGTTGACCCTGAAGTTAGTGGAAATGTTGTAATTACATTAGGTAATTATGGAAACACAGATTATGTATATTATTCTACTAATGCAAATGTTGCTCCTAATATTACATCCGGCACAGGTACATTCACTTCAAAGCAAGGCGACTTACCTCAAATGCCGGTTTACGATGCTGAAATATTATGGAACGATTCTCGTAAAGTTATATTAGGAACAGAATATGGAATATTTGCAACAACTGACATTACTGCTTCTGCACCAAGTTGGACAGACGAAAACAATGGTATGGATTATGTACCAACATTTCACCTTCGTCAGCAAACACATAAAAACGGATTTATAAACGAAATTGCTATTGATAGCAAAGTAGAAAACCATGGATATATATGGGCAGGTACTCACGGAAGAGGAATATTCATGTGTAACGATTTTGCAGGTCCGGTTAGCGTTGAAGAAATTGAAAATGAAATTGCCGACAGTCAATTAAAATTATTCCCTAATCCTGCTTCCGACTATTTAAACATAAATTTTGAAATGGAAAAATCAGGAATGGTAAATATTAATATTTTTGATATTCAAGGGAAATTAATAATCGCTGCTGAATACAATTTAGGAAAAGGAAATCATCATAAAATGATAAACCTTTCTAAGTTCGAAAGCGGAATGTATATTATTAATGCAAAAATCAACGGACAAAATGTATCAGAACAATTCATAGTTCAATAATATTACTTTACAATTATGAAAATAAGGCTAAGTGCAACAAATTCACTTAGCCTTATTTTTTATGTTTCTAAATAGATATTATATTTCGTCATATTTTTTAACTTTGTAAAACTTATTAATAAACTTAAATAATTTAGAAATGTCAATAAAAGTTGCTATTAACGGTTTTGGTCGTATTGGTCGTAATGTTTTCAAAATTGCAATTGAAAAAGGCGATTTAGAAATAGTTGGAATTAACGACCTTACAGACACAAAGACTTTAGCTCATTTACTAAAGTATGACTCTACTCAAGGTAAATTTGATGGCGATGTTTCATTTAATGATAAAGCCATAATTGTAAATGGTAAAGAAATTAAAGTACATGCCGAAAGAAATCCTGCAAATATACCTTGGGATAAAACACCAGATGTTGTTATTGAATCTACAGGAATATTCCGTAGCAAAGAAAGTCCAAAGGGAGGCTACGGCGACCATCTTAAGAATGGAGCTAAAAAAGTTATTCTTACTGTTCCGTCTAAAGACGTAATTGATGCTATGATTGTTTTAGGTGTAAATGACGAGATGCTTAAAGAAGAACATAAATGCGTTTCAAATGCTAGTTGTACTACTAATTGTCTAGCGCCTATCGCTAAAGTATTAAACGATAGTTTTGGTATAGTGAACGGTTTTATGACTACCATTCACTCATATACTAACGATCAAAATATTTTAGACGGTCCTCATTCTGATTTAAGAAGAGCAAGATCGTGTGCAGTTTCCCAAATACCAACAACTACAGGAGCAGCTAAAGCAGTTGGGAAAGTACTCCCCGACTTAAATGGCAAAATTGATGGTATGGCTTTTAGAGTACCAACTCCTACCGGTTCATCAGTTGATTTTGTTGCTAACCTAAAACGTGAAGTTACAATCGAAGAAGTTAATGCCGCAATGAAAAAAGCTGCCGAAGGAGAAATGAAAGGAATACTGCAATATACCGAAGACCCTATTGTATCTGCTGATATTATACATAATTCTTATTCATCAATTTTTGATGCAGGACTAACAATGGTTAATGGAAATACCGTAAAAATTATTAGCTGGTACGATAATGAATGGGGCTACAGTTGCAGAGTAGTTGATCTTATTTATCATTTAGTATAATATTTTTTCCATGAAAAGTATTTAGAAAACCTCAGCTATTATTTCTGAGGTTTTTTTATGCATTGCATAATAATAACATCATCAAAACCACCTTCATAATTTTTATTCCACTTTTTTAGTGTACCCGCATTTTCGAAACCAGATTTATCAAACAGTTTTATGCTTTCTGTATTATTTACATTAATCATACACCATATCTGATTTACACGCAAAATCTTAAAAACATATTCCTTAACAATACTTATTGCTTTAGATGCAATTCCACGATTACGATAGTCTTTATGAACTACAATGCCAATACCAAGTCTTTGATGAAGAGGTTCAAACTTAAATAAATCTACAATACCATAAGTACTGTCATTATTATCGCAAATCATTAAACGCAACTCCCTACTACTAAATATATCCTGAGTAAGGCTTTGCTCAATGAAGCTTTTCAGTTGATGTAGAGAATACGGAGCTAAAGTTTCGCTTACATGCCATAATTCATGGTCATTTTCCCAATTATATAAAACAGTAGCATCTTGAGGCTCCATTGCTCTTAAGCTAATACTTTCGTTGGTTAACATTATTCCCAAAGCTTTTTGAAACACTTAAAAATTATTGTTATATCAGTCATTAGCTTATAGTCCTTGGCATACATAATATTACTACGTTCTAAAACTGATAAACTAATATCCTTCATTTTATATCTATCTGCAGGACTTATAATAGATGGTCTTAACGAAGGTAATTCAGTATTGTTAAGCTCCTCATGATTATAATAACCCACAAAGGTTTTTATTCCTACAATTACTTTTACGATATTACAAAGAAACCTAAAAGGTTTTTTCCCAAACCATATTATCACAGGAGAAAAAATCAGTAAACCCCCTCCTATTACTAAATCTACTAATCTTTTCTTTCTACGATTTTCAGGTTTTGCAATACTATTAATATCAACAGAATACAATTCACCTGGCGTATTGATAGAATTACTACCTATTACCGAAACACTATCAGGACCAGCTATCTTAAAATCAATTTTTTCGTCTGCCATCCTTAACATATTTTTTATTATATGCCTAGCTTCAATATCCTTAGAACAAAATATTATTTCGTCAACTTTATGAATTTTAATTATCTCGTTTAGTTGTTCTATACTTCCAAGATAATCTGCATCAACTTCTGTATTACAAGGACTTACATATCCAACAATCTGAGGTTTAAGACCTACCTGTAAGATTAATTCTTCGATACGACCAATTTCATCTTTCTTCCCAACAAATACGATTCTTTTACGTCCTGGTAAACTTATTTTAAAAATTTGTAATCCCGTTAGGTTCAAAATATATCGTATAATGGGGATAACAATCATCGTACTTAAACTAACCAAAACTATTACAGCACGACTAAAACGAAAATGCTCTGGCAACAAACTATATATTAGCAATATAAGTAACGAACCTAAAATCATTCCATTAAACAAATTCTTAAATTTCAGGGGTTTATCGTAGCCACCTGCAAATACAAGCGAAAGCATCCAGATTAACCAAAATACAGGCAAGGCTATTTTCAGGAAGTATTCGGGATAAGCATCAAAAACTCCATATTTATTATACGCCCATAAAAAAGTAATTGCAAAAAAACTTGCTGTAAATAAAATTGCATCTATTGCAGGGACAATTAGTTTTTTTATCAGCCTATTAAATATAGCTAAAGTAGCTCTAAAATAGATTGCAATATTTATTATAAAAATTAATAATCCTGCATTTCTACCTGCGAAGTGTTTTTTAGCAAAAATCAGCATAGCTTTATAAAAAACTATAACATAATTTATACTCCCCTTTTTAGTGCTTTCGCCTTTGTAATGTATAATAGTAGTATTGGGATAATAGTAATTATTGTAGCCAACTTGCGTAATTCTGTAACTAAGGTCAATATCTTCGCCATACATAAAAAATGCTTCATCAAGTAACCCGATTTTATCGAGTACAGTTTTTCGCAAAAGCATGAAAGCACCGCTAAGCACATCAACTTTACTAATTTCATCTTTATTTAAGTAGCTTAAATGATATTGTCCAAATCGTCTAGAATTTGGAAAAAGTTTTGCCAGTCCAAAAATTTTAAAAAATGAGACCATTGGTGTAGGCAATCCCCGTTTAGATTCGGGCAAAAATTCTCCTTTCCCGTTAATCATTTTAACACCAAGTCCTCCTGCATCAGGATGTGAATCCATAAAACTAACAATCTTATCAAAACTATTTTCTTCAACAAGAGTATCAGGATTAAGCAAGAGCATATACTTACCACTCGCAATTCTAATAGCTTGATTATTAGCTTTAGCAAAACCTACATTTTCTTTATTTTCGATAAGTTTTACTTTCGGGAATTTGTGCTTAACCATAGCACAACTACCATCTACAGAATTATTATCAACAACAAAAACCTCGTAATCCTCACTTATTACCGATGCATAAACAGAATGTAAGCATTGTTCTAAAAAATGCTTAACATTATAGTTTACTATTATTATCGATAATTTCATAATTATTAGAAACGAGAGTTAAAGTTAGTAATTATTCTTAGAGCAACATTTTTTAGTAGTCAATATCTATTTCTGTAATGATATTTCAGGTGCTTCATAAAAAAACAGAGCATCATAATCCGGTTTATAAGCACTTTTTATTTTATAATTTTTATTTTCTAATTGATTTATATGATTAGACGGATACTTAAAACCATTAGGCTCAAATACCAGACGATATAAATTATGCAACATCATATAATCCAGTCCTGAGTATTCGCTGTGTCCGGTTATATTACCATGTTTGTCGTTACGAGAAACTCTTGGCCAAATAAGTCTGCTCGAAGATGACCAATATGGTGAATAATCATTACGTCTGACATCGTTGTGCGGTCCACTTGGTGGGGCATCTTTTAATAACGAATAGTAGTACTGCTGATCTTCCGAATAATAAGGAGAGTCGGGCATATAAAAATTTTTGTACTTTGATTTGTGCAACAAATAAAGAATGAGAACCTGATGTTCGTATGTGAGTTTTTCTCTACGATCTCTTAGTTTATGAAAAAGAATTGTTGAATTTTTATGCCAATTAATATCTGCAATTGAGGCTAAATCGCGAAACATATAATCATCAAAGGACTTAGGTAAAGGAACAGCACCTCCCGGTAATATATATAGCTGCTTTAATAAAAATGCTTTAAACAAATAACTACTTAAACCATATCTTGAACCATCAAAATGGAAAGTATCTACTCCTGTTATTGCTGCTGCCGCCTCTGCTATTCCAAACGAATTCATCCATACTCCCATATCTTCACCACTTCCCTCTGACACAAGTTCGTTTTTTATAGGATTCATAATATACCAACGCGTTGACATAATCCCAAACAGACGATGTTTAGAAGGTTCTGCCATACCTCTCAAGGGTTTTAGCACCATTTCCCTTTCAGGATAAGGATGTTGCATTTGTGCAACCAATCTTCTTGTTAAATCATCAACCCATCTACCGATAAATATTGTATCATCCGAAATAATATCTTTACTCTTAAGATAATCTGGAATAAGTTTATTTTTAAATTTTACGTTTACCAAATTAATAGGTTCATTATCGCACATAGCTTTCACAATAGCTAAACCTTGTAAAAGTCGTATTATATTGTCCTGACTTTGCCCTTGAATCGGAATTTTACCTTTTTGAAAAACCGATCGGTATGTAGTAGTACCATTGCTACGCTCATTAAGCCGTCCCAGCCATATTCCAAAATGCTCGTAATATTTTGTCCAAAACCCTAAACTAACATCATCGCGAATTAAAAACCCATTAATGTCGTCGGGATATACTATGTAATCGGTAATTGTATCTCCATTGACTATTTGATAAACTCCATCTGATTTTCTGGTTACATATTCTGAATATAAATCAAGCCTTTCTAATGCAAATAAAGTGTAAACTAGTAAATTTAAAGTCTCGCTATAATCCTGATTATTATTTTTCAAAAGTCGATACTCGGTTGATAATATGCTTAACCAATGATTAAAATTACTATTTGCATCGCTCCAACTTATCCAAACAGGACGTCCTGTATTATCGTGATTTCTATCTATTGCAGGAATATTTGTCCCGAACTCTTCTACTTCATCTGAAACTACTATAAATTCATTTATAACACGTTCTCGATATTTCCAATAAATATCAGTAACATCTTGTGCTCTAAGTGTTTTTAAGTTGAATAATACAACAACAATTATAATTGGCATTAACCTTATAAACATGCCATAAAAATAGTGAATTATTCAAGTTTGTCCAACGGTTCGGTATGGACTATTACATTATATTTATAAATCTGTTTGATTGAATCCTCTATCCGTAACGTAATATCATGTATATCTTTGAGTTGCAAAGTTTTAGGCAAATATATATGCATTGTTAATTCTGCTTTATGAACGTAATCGTGTAACCTAATTTTGTGTGGATTAACATCAAATCCTACTGCTTCATTTGTTATATTCTTAATTTTATTTAAAGTTTCATCACTTGGTTGCTTGCCTAATATTTTAAGAATTGCTTCTTTCATAATTTTATAAGCTATAAAAGCTATAAAAACCGATAGTGCAATTCCCATGGCTCCATCTATCCACCATATATAATCGTTAAGAAAAAAACCTATTAATAATAATACTGATGATAAAGCATCTGAACGATGGTGCCAAGCATCTGCTTTTAATGATTCATTATTGCTCTTACGATATGTAAACATTGCAAATTGTGCCATTCCTTCCTTAAATATAATAGACACTATTACTGCAATCCAAGCAATTAGAGTATATTCAACATGCTTATTATCAAGTAGTCTTATTATTGATTCTTTTCCAAAATCAAATGCAATCACAAAAAGAAGAACTCCGATAATAATTGCAGCGATTAAATCATACCGACCATGCCCATAAGGATGTTCTTTATCGGGTGGTTTATTCGACAACTTAACACTAACTAATACAACCAAAGAACTGGCAGAATCTGAAAGTGTATGCCATGCATCAGCCATTAATGCGATAGAGCCTGTAAGTAAACCTGCAGATAATTTTAATAGGAATAAAAGAGTATTTCCAATTATAGAAACTATTCCTTCGAGATAACCATACTTTTTGTGCAGATTCTTTGACTCTGTATTTTTAATATGCATTCGCTTAATAATATATTTACGTTAATAATACAAAGTTAGCTACTAAATGTTTGCATTCATCAAAAATTAAAAAAATGTTAAATAGATACGATAAAATATTTGGTAAGGTGTTTGCTAAGTCAATAACATTTGTACTTTTGTTTTTTCAATTTTAAAATATAATTTATGTTTCTCGAAGGTATTTTATCAATTTCAGGACAGCCCGGACTTTTTAAGCAAATTACTCAGGGCAAAAACAATATTATTGTTGAATCGCTGGTAACAGGTAAACGGATGCCGGCTTTTATTACTGCAAGAATAAGCGCACTGCAAGATGTTGCTATTTATACTACAGGCGAAGAAAAACCATTAGTTGAGGTTTTAATTAATTTGTTTAAAAATTCAGAAGGTAAGCAAGTATTAGGCTCAAAATCAGACAAAGATGAAATGATTGCATTATTTGCAGAAGTTTTGCCTGACTATGACAGCGAAAAAGTATATGTTTCCGACATAAAAAAGATTTTTTCTTGGTATAATCTTCTTGTTGAAAAAGAAATCATAACCGAAGACAGTGTAAAAGAAACTGAAAAAGAATTAGAAAAGCAAAACGCTGAGGATGAGAACGAAAAACAAGAATAAGAAAATTTCTTATTTTATTTATAAAAACAGATAGGCTGCAAATTTGCAGCCTATCTGTTTATCTATGCTAAAACTAAGTATCTATTTAACAATCAGTTTTTCAGTATGTCTTCCATTTGTAGTATTGATAATAAGAACATAATTTCCTTTACTATATGCTCGCATATCTACTGAACAAATACTTGAGTTAACCATACTACTAATTATAGTTCTACCAGAAATATCAATAACACGAACTTCTGTAATATTCTCAGCTTCAACTGTAAATAATCCTGATGATGGATTTGGATAAATTCTAACATCATTAGCAATTTTATCGGCTATTCCTACCTCATCATTGATTGTTACGCTAATTTCAGCTGTAATTTGATCAGGGTTTGTAACACCATCAATTAACACCACATCACCTATAATATTATAAGTGTCCGGCACATCTCCATTAGCTGGATAATTACCCTGATACCAAGTAATATCTAAGACTGTAGTCGAAGAATTATCGAGAGTAACCTCTGCCTGGGTTGGTAATACAAGATTTTCAAATATAGTTCCGTATTCAACAGATATTGGTTCAAACGATTCGATTGAAACTATTACTGCATCTTCAACCTGATCTTGAACAATAACAGAAATTTCAGCTTGCAATTCATCAGGGTTAATAATACCAGTTTCAAGAACTATATCTCCATACAATGTATAAGTTCCTGTAACATCGCCATTTAGGGGATAATCTCCCTGCAACCATGTAACTTCAAGTTCAGTGGTTGATTCATCTTCTAATGTAACTTCAACACTTGCAGGCAACTCTAATGATTCCCAAGTGGTATTGTAAGGAACATACATATCATTAATGGACTCCACGGCTGTAATTGCTAAGTCTTCACCAACTTCATATTCAAATGAAAAATTGTCAACCCAAATTGTACTTCCGTCAACAAAAACACCTCCTCCTTCTAGCAGGTCAGTAGCCGACACAATTATATTCATAGTATCAGGAAGCTCTGTGCTTGTCCATTCTATATCAATTGTAAATTCAGTCCAAGTATCTACAGTTTGGTCAAAATACATTTGTCCGTAACCTATAGTATCTCTTTGTCCGGCTACTTCGTCCCATTTCGACAGCCCCACTCCAATCATAGGTTTATCTCCACCAACCGGTGCAGATTTAAAATATCCCTTCAATTGAATTGGTCTGTAAGTAAAAGGAATTCCACCCTCAATACCTCCTGTTTGAGCTTGTATGTCCAAAATAAAATCTCCAAGTGTTAAAATACCAGGTAAAGTAATGTCTCCAACCATAATAATACTTTCTGTTGTGTTAGCTACCTTAGCTGCTGTAGTGCCGCTAGCAACATCTCCGCTTTCAGGAGTTACATTAGTAAACTGTACCATACCCATAATGTTTTCGTTAGAGGTATCCCACTCATCAGGAATATTCCCTGTCCAATTTTCAAAATCAGCGTTTGGAATAATCTGAGCATTTAATCCAAAAGCAGTAATTGCCATTGCTACAATAAGAAAAATTCGTTTCATAAGTTTATGTTTTTAATTAAAATTAATTTTATCGAATCAAATTTAAAGAAAAACAATCATTATAAGCCGAATAATAAAAAAAAACATTAACAAGAATATAAGGATTAAAACAATACAAGCTTCACTTATATTATTTTCATTAATTTTGATATAAACAAAACACCACTTAAAAGCAAACAACTTATTAAACAGCTGTTCTTAAGTCTGTTAATAAGTTGCTTAATGCGAACTAAATAAACATTCTGTTTTGGTAAATACTATTAGCCTAACAGGTTTAATTTCACTTTTACATTATTCCTTGTAGCTTTAGAATATGGGCAAACTTGATGAGCTTTATTAATTAAATCTTCGGCAGTTTTTTTATCAACTCCATTCACTTCAATATCAAGAACAACAGAAATAGACAAACCTCCGTCTTCTTCTTTTCCAATGCTTACGTTTGCTGTAGTTTTACTTTCAATTTTATGACGACCCATTCTTGCTACTAAATTGAGAGCGCCATCGTAGCACGCCGAGTAAGCTGCACCGAACAATTGTTCAGGATTAGTAAACTCGCCGCCTTCTCCACCAAGACCTTTTGGCATTCTAACAGGCATATCAATAATTCCGTCATCGCTTTTTACATGACCATTTCTTCCTCCACTAGCTGTAACTTTAGCTGTATATAAAATTTCCATATTATTGTTTTTTAAGTGTTTACTTAACGAATAACCATTAAGCAAGTGAATTGTTTATATCTTATAAATAACTAATTTAACAAAGATTCGATTAAACATTATTAATTCACAAATTAAAACTATATTTATTCAAATAATCTTAATATGTTTTTGTATGAATAGCCTTATTAAACTCAAATATCTTAATCGAAAAAAAACTGATCCCTTTGCTTTTATTTATACTGGCTTCGATCTTAGCGATGAAACTGAAATACAGCTATTTAAATATAATAACAGAGATTTTTCTGAAATTCAAAATATTTCAATAAAT
Source organism: Bacteroidales bacterium (assembly GCA_028702675.1). Lineage (GTDB taxonomy): Bacteria > Bacteroidota > Bacteroidia > Bacteroidales > ML635J-15 > JAQVOJ01. The sequence continues at coordinate 1,147 of JAQVOJ010000030.1, read as the reverse complement.
GATATAGAATCTTTTAATAATAATGAGTTTAAATATTGGCTTAATATTTACGGCTTAAATGAAACTGATAAAATTGCAGAAATATGTAATAAGATGAATATTGAGAGTATTGTAATTCAGGATATTCTTGATATTAACCAACGTCCTAAATTTCAAGAGTTTGAATTATTTAGTTTCCTTACAATAAAATCAATGACTCCATCTAATAATGAAATTACAACAGAACAGATAAGCTTTATTCTTGGAGAAAATTATATTGTTTCATTTCAGCAGAAAAGAGCTGATTATTTTGAACACCTCAGGGTAAGATTGCGTGAAAACAAAGGATTGTTACGTAAAAGTAATTCTGATTTGTTGCTTTATACAATGATAGAGGCAATTCTAGATAATTATTTTAAGACTATAATTACACTCGAAGATAATTTTAATAATATTGATTTGGTCGATCCAAAATCGAATTTATCGCCAACAATATTGAAAGAATTTGAAAACAATAAAAAACTAATCTACTTCATTAAAAAATCTATTTTGCCAATTAAAGAATTTGCAATTACTGTTGAAAGAGGCGAACTAAAATTTATTAGCAACTCGCATATCAAATATTTTATGGAAATAAAAGACCTAAGTCTTACAATTATTGATAACTGCGATATGCTAATATCTACTTTAGAGAGTAATATAAATTTGTTTTTTTCATTGCAGTCACATAGAGCAAATCAAGTCATGAAAACATTAACAGTAATAGCTTCTATTTTTATTCCTCTAACATTTTTCGCAGGTATATATGGTATGAATTTTAATAATATGCCTGAACTTAATTGGCAATACGGTTATTTTGCATTTTGGGGACTTATGTTTGTGCTAATAATAACTATGATATGGTATTTTAAAAAGAAAGATTGGTTTTAAACTAACATATCAATGGATTTAGCTTTGTAGTGCATGGAGATAATAACTATAATTTTGTAGAATTCATTACAATAGTTACCAAAACGATTGATTAAAGCTTAATACTACTGATTAACCCGCATTATTCATCGCATTATTCTTGGCTGGCTCGTAACAAGTTGTTAGTCTAAGGATTGGCACGGTGCTTATGGTTTTATTATTAGCCAAATTTTGAGAAAGCTTACAATTATCTTTGTGC
>JAQVOJ010000113.1 GCA_028702675.1 Bacteroidales bacterium | reverse complement strand
CTGCTCTATCATAGTTTTATCTTTAATTCAAAATTTTGTTTTACTTTATACCCGATATGCATCGCCGTTCGTTACGCTTACACACCCAAATTGGCTGTATAAGCGTATTACGTATATATATACGTTAGGCAACATTTAAAGAATCGCCTACCAATTGATTTATCCAGTTAACTGAAAAACGATACAATACTGTTCCGTCATCTCCTGTTATTACTAAGTTTTTACCCCCATCAACAGCAAATATTTCTACTTCCATAAATGGCATATCATTATAAGTTGATTTGTATTTAACAAATGCTCTTTTACCATCTTCTCGAAAGTCTTTTAACCAAAGTTTGTTTCCAACATTATCAGCAGGAATACAGCATATTACATTATTCATAATTAATAAAAAACGTTGCCTAACACTAAATATAAAATATACGGGCGTTAGTGCGCATTTGAACGGTACTACCTTTAATTAATTATAAATGTATCGGGACAGGATACCGATTTTAATCCCGTACATTTCATATTTTTGGACGTTAGCGGTAATTTTTTGACCGAACAAGCCTTTCCGCACAATTTATAAGATGTGCCTTGCATTCTTTTTTAACCAAATCTATTGTATCGTCAAACCATTTTTCACCGACATTAAACTCTAATTGAAATTCTCTACTTTCCAAAAGTCTAATTAACTTTTCACTTTTTTTCATATTATTACGTATCATATCTTCTTCCCAAAATTTGAGAGAAAAACTACCGCTAACAGCACCTAAATCGCTATTGGCGGTATCTTGCGTGTTTAAATTTTTGTTTTCCATTGTTACTTTTTTTTAAGTTGATAATTCAGTTTTCAAATCGCCAACAGCGTTTAGCTGCGGCACGTTAGCAACAACCCTAAAAGAGCCGCTGCTGAGCCGTGAAGTTTTTAAAACGCTTTTCTTGTTTCTCATAATATTCTTTGTCTATTTCAAATCCTACAAAGTTGAACCCGTTTTTTTGGCAAGCAATCCTACTGCTTCCACTTCCTAAATGGGTATCTAAAACCAAATTGCCTTCCTCTGCAAATTCTTTTAATAACCATTCGTATAGGTAAATGGGTTTTTGCGTTGGATGAAATTTATCCCCAGCCGAAGTTTTACCCTCTAAGTTTCCATAATATCGGTAATCGCATTGCTTTGCATTTCGGTCAAAACTTGTCCAAGCTAATTCGCCATCGGCAAAATTCGGCACGGGGTTTCCTTTGTGCCAATAAACAAAGCATCTACACCCATTTACCCATAATTCTGGAAAGTAATTTCCACCCCACACAATTTGGTTTTTAGATACCCTTTTCAATTCATTAAAGTATTCGGCAGTAGGGGCAACATTCCACTCCTTCTCACTTGCACCTTTCCTAAAGTTAAGTATTCCTGTTTTCTCTGTTCTAAAACCATAAGGCGGGTCAACTATTGCCAAGTCAAAGTAATTATCTGCAAAGCGTTTTAAACCTTGCACACAGTCCTCGTTAAAGACAATAGAAAAAGGGCAGTTGCTAACATCGGGTATAACCAATGGCGGGTTTTCTGCTTTATTAAAAGTTTGTATCTCGTTCATTCTGTATCGTATTTTGAAAGGTTTGTACTCGTAATCCGCCACTGGTCATACCCGCAGCCGTTGTATACAATTACTCGGCTTCCCGACAATCCGTTCAAGGGAATACCTCTAATGATTGATTTTTTTTAATACTGAAAGATACTTCCATACACTCCCGGGATGCCTATTTAACAACTTTGCAATATAATACATACTTTCACCTCGTTTATTCAATACCCGGATAAATTCCTTTTCACGCTCTGTAAATCGCCGGGAACGACCAAATTCATATATTTTGCCATCTGTCATTTTATGAAGGGTTTATTAGTTCAATATCCCCGAAAATATCTTCATATTTTTTTATATTCATCTCCCGATGTTCAAAACTACGAAAATATATTTTCATGCTCCGTCCTATTGCTAAACCATATTTCCCTGATGTTCCCGGCGAAGTTATTTTTTTACAGGTGATTCGGTCGTTAATACGCTGCTCTTCCCAGTTTGCAGATGTTATATGTTTACTCATAATACAATAAATCTATTTGTTCGTCCTTCTCTGTATATTGTTTTATTAACTCTTTCCGTGTTGTTTCTATGTCATTTGTTAAAATTGGATCTTTCAAATGCTCCCATTTGTGACTTTTACCGTTTTGTAACCTCCGCCACGCAATTATCTTGTATCTCTTATTCATATAATTCATCCCTTGTTAAATATTTTTCAATAACAAACATAAAATCATCTATCATTCTAACAACTTCACATTTATAATTTTTTGATTGTAGTGCAATGATCATATCTATTTGATATTTTGATAATCTTCCTTTCTCTGTTTTAACCTCGATAAATAAACCATGAAAATTATTCGATGGAATCGCTAAAAATAAATCTGGAACTCCTCTTTTAACCCCCTCTGCTTTTAATAATGATCCTGTAACTACATCCCTCGCCCCGCCGTTTGGTATTGCAAAAAGATATTTACTGTATTGTGGGTATTTATAACTAAACCATCGAACTAATTCACATTGCAAAATATGTTCGTCTTTTCTCATTTATATTCAACTCCATCCTTCGTAGTTATCACTGAAGCATCCTGATAATAACATGAATTCCCGTTTTTGTCATAACATCCAAAATAAATATCGTATGTTTTTATTTTATGTATTTCTTTCCCTGTTAATAGTTTTTTCTCCTCTCTACGATTAACAAAACACGCCATACCCGGTTCAATGTGCGTTATTTGATATATCCCCATTGCAGGCCAATATACTTTTCCATCAGGTATCGTTTTAACCACATCCATACTCCCAAAATTATCAAATAAATACACTGATGGAATAGTGTCGTTTTCTGATTTTGGCATGCCACACATACGCCAACCTTCCAGTTCTATTTCTATCACTGTATCTGTTGTCGATTCTCCTTCAATAGTTAGGGTGCATGGTTCTTTGATATGTAATAAATATCCATAATCGGTATTAATATTTCCAATTGTATTTATTACGCCTTGATTTGTATACCATAAAACTCCAGCATACGGATATTCCTGTTGCGTTGTTTTTACTATTGTTATTTTATCTGCTATTTGCTGAAATATTACCTCAGCATTCATGTTTTCAGCAATAAGATATGTCGAAAACCCGTTCCATCCCTCTTCAAAATTATATGTTTGAATTTGAGTCTTTACGTCTTTTACTTGCCTGCATCTTATTATGCTCTCTATTTCCTGTTTTTCACATCCAACCGCTATAACTGCGAATGAATATATTATTGCTAATAAGTTTTTCATGTTTTTTATTCTTTGTATTTATATAGTGCTACTGTTTTTTTCTCCTCACCAACAACTATCCGCTCCGTGGTGATCTTGCCCCCGTGTATTGTGCGTAGGTCGTGGATGCGCCCTTTGTAGTTTAGTATTCCTAAACTTAAGATTATCTGCATCCCTGTCAATCCTTCGGGATGCTCTTTTAATGCTTTTATTAATTTCTCGTTCTGGCTCATAGATTTTTTTTTGCGGTGTTAGTAAATTATTATTTATATATTTTCGTAATACATCGACCTCCGGAGCCGATTTTTGTGATATGACAGGTGTCCCCGACCTCCATTAAATGCCACTCCCGGTAGACGTCATAGAACCCATGAAATACATCCTCTTGAATAAAAGAAAGATATATCTCATTGTCTATCTCCATTTTTATTTCCATCGCCTGGAGGCGTTCTATTTCGTTGCTTTTTTGCTGATAGCTTGCCATTATGCATCCTGTTGTGTGCAATAGCCTTTCTTCGTAGCAAGGTTAGTGCTTAATAAGTCTTTTTTATTTAATTTTTTGCCCTCCCGCTTCGGTTTTTTCAAAACCGTTTATGATTGAATCGCTTGGCAATTTTTGCACATCTCTTAAAATTTTGTATTCTTTTAATTTTTCATATCGTTCATTCATTGAGTTGATATAATATTTATTTTTTGTCATTTCTATAATATGTTCGTCAATATTAAAAGAACGATATACATATAGCCTATCTGATGTTTTCTGGACAGAAGGGAATCCATTAAATATTTTTGCTTCAATATTATTTCCTTTATATAAATTATTGCCAAACTTGCCTAAAATCAACTCACGAAAATTAATTATGTTTATAGATTGTTTTTCAAAAGGTGTTAAAAGCATAGGAATGAAATGATTAAATCTAAAGTCTACCCAAATAGTATGCGTTTTTTTATCCTTATCTGCTTGTTTCAAAAAATATAATATTTCTTCTAAATTGGCTGCGCTTTCATTTTCCCATGGATATCCAATTATATTGTAAACAGATAATAATAAAGGGCTTTTTGTTTTAACCTGATATGCTTCTGTAATTTTATTTATTATTCTCTCGTTACTCAATCTTTTATTTACTAAAATTCTACTTTGTTCCGTACTTCCGTCAATCGAAGTAACAACTCTACTTTTTGCTAAATTCCAATCAATGTCTTTAAACATTAATTCACGTTCATCCTGCCCAGAATTATAGCCTAAAGTTTTAATAAATAAAGGAAATTTATTGCCATATTGGCAAAATTTACATTTAAAATTACAGCCTACATTATGCTCTATTTTGTTACCAACATTCAATAAATATTGAGGTTGTCTTATCGTGTATTTTTTTTTAATATTATAATCATCTTCTTTTCTCCAAACATTTGTAAATTTTATACCTTCAATAATATCATTTATTTGTCCTTCTGCTCTGCCAATAACTTGAATGTCTACTATATCTCTTAGCAAATGTAGATTTACAATATCTGAACCGCCTACGATTATCTTTGGTTTAACTTGCTTTTTGTAAAAATCTCTAATCAAAATCAGATAATCTTTTTCTGAATTAACAGAATATAGTATAAAATCAAAGTTGTTATAATTATTTTCATTACAAAATTGATAATTATATTTAGAATTGTCTAATTCCTTAATTATTGCCTTTAATCCAAATGGTATATTATCGCAACTATAAGTTCTACTTCCGCCAAGTGGTTTTGCAATATATATTCCTATTTTTATTTGTATGTTAAAAAATAAATCCATCCCTAAAAAATTAAATAAAAAAGTATCCGTACTTCGATTGAATGTTATTGGAAGCTACATGCACACAACACACGGTATAAGCAAAAACCGTTGCAGTGCGTAATTGAAAGTATGTAGTTCTAATCAAGTTCATATCGTGTTGATAATGTTGTGTTTCAAATCGGTTTAAGCTCATACCGTCAACGTTATAGCCAATTAAACAAACTGCCATTCATCAGGTATGTGAACCTCAAAACATTCTTCATTTGTATCGTTAATAGTTTTTTTTAAAAAAGAATCTCCAATATTTGGGTCATCAGTATAAGTTGCAATACCTATATACTTACCTTCTCTCCATAAATGATATTCCTTACCATAAATCAATAAGTCTTGTTTAAGTCCTATTTCTCCTTGTCTTAAAATGTGTTCCATAGTTTTAATAATTTCTGTCAATAAAATCTGTAAAATCTTCAATCAATTTATGTACATCCATAGCACTCATCCCGTCTGTATATTCGGGCTCTGCTTTTACAAATTTTAAAATGAGTTCAGATGCTTCTTCTTTAAAATCAGAAACAACACGCTCAAATACCATTTTTGATTGATGTGGTCTGTAATTTTTATGATGCAAAAGAACATCGCAAATTTCATCAGTTCCATACTGCTCCGTAAGCTCACAAATTTCTTTATTTGTGAGCTCAATTTCAATTTCTCTTTTTAAATTCATTTCTTAAAAAATTAACTGGCTATAACCGCACCTATACAAAAGCAGGGGCTTATCGATATGCCAAAGTTTAAGCACTTTATTAAGTTTATTGCAATTTGACAGGTAAGTGCTTTCTAAACCCTGCCTTTGCATAGCTGCAACACGTTAGCAACAAGCGGGTGAAGTGCTTCGATTAAGCGGACTGCAAGTTTGACCATAATTATTTTTTTGCCCTCCCACATTGGTTTTTTCAAAACCATTTAGGAAAGAAAAAATATGTTCTACAATTCCAACCGTCCAACCATCACCGATTAAATTTCCTGCTTGTGCTTTATTTAAGTTCCGTGTATATCCTTCGGGTATATTATGCAACCTTTCAAGTTCTGTTTGGGTGCAATATCGTACACCTTTCGTTTCGTCCATTGTTTCATCTGTATAAATTATAGTTGTCATTCCAGTTGTTGCGTATCGGTGCAACATATATCTTTGGTTTGCATCTCGGCCACAACTTGTATTTAAACAAGTATGTTTCTTCTTGTCAGAATATCCATATTCCAAAACATCGTTTAAGTATATTTTTTGGTCTTTAGGTTGTGGTATTGCACTTTTTCTATTGCCAAACAAATCCCTATATTCGGGGCCTATATTAGTCCAAAATAATCTATCTCTTAACGCACCACTTACTCTACTTCCGCAAAGTCTTACAGGTTCAGTTCCCAATAAATCGGTTATTGTATTATATCCTAAATCGTCCATTATTACATTTTCAAGTAAATAGTAAGTTGGTTTAGTTTCTTCAAGTAATCTAATATATTCATAAAATAACATTGATTTCATACCTTTTAAACCATCTCTTACACTATTTGCCCTACTAAAGTCCTGGCACGGGCTACCACCAATCAATAAATCAATTTTAGGTAAATTACTACCTTTTACTTTGGTTACATCTCCTATTTGTTTTGTGTTCGGGAAATTATCTAAAGTACATTGTATTGCGTGTTTTTTAATCTCACTTGCAAAGTAGTTTTCAATATTAAAACCTAAATTATTAAGTGCAATTTGCCCGCAACTCATACCATCAAATAAACTTAATACATTCATAAAATCAATTTTTAAAATCCCCCCTCAAAAAAAAAATAATTATTACAGTTGTGTTTCAACTTAGCGGTCGGAGGTTAAAGTCCGCCAGTTGCTAACACGTTGTATATGTCAGTTTTGCCAATTGGCTTTGTTTATTTGAATTGAAGTATGTGCGAGGCAAAACCGAACACATACAACCATACGTTGTTATCAGCATAAGCACTACTATTAATATTTTTTGTTTAATCATAGTATAAAGATAATATTAAAAAACATAAAATCAACAATTCGATGTAATTTAGAACGGTTCTAAATAGCGATATGCGCCGTTGTTCGTTACGCTTACACATCCAAATCGGACGTATAAGCGTATTACGTTTATATATACGTTATAGAGCATTTAGCTCCTTAATCATAAGTTCACATGCTTTACCAAATCCTACTGCAAAGCTATTTGCTTTCTCTTTTGCCATTTCATCGCTACCATACAGGCTTACAAAGTGTTTTTGTAGTTTCATCAAATTTTCACCAGAAAAACGCTCTATAACATCGTATATAGTGCATGGCTTAGTTGGTTCTGTTATTGTAATTTTGTCCATTTTATTAAATTTTTAGTTGTTTGATACTTTGGTGTTATTTATACGCCACGACACCATACACGAGGCGCGTTAGGCTTAATACTACGACCGTTCATGTATGTTGCCTTTCACCTCTAAAAATTCACCGAAATATGAGTAAATAGGTTCTAATCTTTTACCATTTTTTGCAAAGGTGACATCTATACACCAGCAAT
>JAQVOJ010000112.1 GCA_028702675.1 Bacteroidales bacterium | reverse complement strand
CAGCGAGTATTCCCGGTTGAACTACATCACAACTTGAGTAAAATGTTCTAGTTTTTCTATGTGCTTTACGAGGGGTTTGTTTGGGTTTTTGTGGTATTTGAAGATTTCGATTTTTGGGGATTATTGTTTTTTTCGTTTTATGATAAGAATTTGTTAGTCTAAAGTTTTCAAAATCATAGATTTTTTATGATTTTAATACTTTATGAGCACAAAAAACCATACCTCATAAAAAATGAATCAATTCAGAGATAAAAACAATTACAGTAATTTTAATAATAAAAGTTTTGGAGGATTATTATTTAGTAATTGTACACTAAGTAATTAATCCAATGCATCTATGTTTTGTTGTCAAAAGAAGTGGAGTATTTAATATTAGCACTTTTTTATTATCAAGATGCTATTGTTTTTTTAACTCAAACAAATCCTTACGTCTATCTCTAAGGTTCTGAACACTCCCAAATTGATTTAGTTCCCGTAATAAATCTATATCAACTTCGGCTATAAGTATCATCTCTGTGTTAGGAGTAGCTTCGGCTTTGATTCCATTTGTAGGAAAAGCAAAGTCGCATGGTGTAAAAACAATTGATTGTGCAAACTGTATATCCATATTATGAACTTTAGGAAGATTTCCTACACATCCGGCAATTGCAACATAACACTCATTTTCTATTGCTCTTGCCTGTGCACAACTTCTTACTCTGGAATATCCGTTTTGTGTATCTGTTAAGAAAGGTACAAACAAAATATCCATACCTTCGTCTGCAAGTAATCTGCTAAGTTCTGGAAATTCACAATCGTAGCAAATAAGCACACCAATTTTTCCGCAATCAGTATCAAATGCTTTTATTTGACTACCACCTTGCATTCCCCATAATCTTGACTCATCGGGAGTAATATGAATCTTTTCGTATCTTTCTTTAGCACCATCGCGTTTACATAAGTATCCTGCATTATAAAGTTTGTCGTTAACTAATTCCGGCATACTTCCGGTTATAATATTGATATTGTATGAAATTGCGAGGTCAGAAAACCTTTGAACTATATCTTCTGTATATTTAGATAGTTCTCTTATTGCTTCCGGTTCCGACAAATGATTATAATCTTTCATTAAAGGTGCGTTGAAAAACTCGGGGAAAAGAGCAAAATCGCACCTATATCCAGATACAGCATCAATAAAAAACTCTGCCTGCTGCATTAATTCGTCAAGATTATGATAAAGACGCATCTGCCATTGTATAAGTCCAAGCCTCACAATTTTTTTTACTGTTAAAGGTTTTGTTGAAGGTTTCTCGTAATAAATATTATCCCATTCTAATAATACTGCGTATTCATTTGAAGCTTCATCACCTTCCAAATATGCTTTCAATATTTTTACAGGATGAAAATCATTCGAAATCTGAAAATTTAGAACAGGGTCGTTTATTTCTTTCAGTCTTACTTTGTTGATATATTCTTTGGGTGTCAGATCTTCGGCATGTTCATGATAATTTGGAATTCTACCTCCAAATGCAATACCTCTTAGATTAAGCCTTTCGCATAAATCTTTACGATAATCATATAATCTTCTACCAAGACGCAAGCCTCTGAATTCGGTCTTGATAAAAACCTCTATTCCATAAAGTACATCTCCTTTAGGAGTGTGTGTGTTAAAAGTGTAGTTTCCAGTAATCTCCTTATATGTATGATTTAAGCCATATTTGTCATAATCAACAATAATTGACAAAGCACAACCGGCAATTTCACCATTTACTTTTATTACCACTTGACCCTCAGGAAATTTTGTAATTAAAGAATTTATATGTTGTTGTGCCCAATATGTATTAGGTAAATTGGTATATGCTTCTATCATTGCGTTTTTAAGTTCCTGATAATCGCTATAGCTTAAAAAGCTCAACTCAATGTTTTCGATTTCCATAGTTTTGATTAACTGATTAAATAAATACTTGTGTCTTAAATATAATTATACTTCTATAATAATAATCATTCATTAAATTATCCAAAACAGGGCGAAATTGCCCTTCGATTGTTACTTTGGCGTTATGTCCTGCAAAATAATAGTTAATTCCTGCATCTATGTGCACATTAGAATTTTCAATAGCTTCAAAGTCGCGATAAACAGCAGAAGCATATACTTGTGTTGTATGTCCATTGTTTTGACGAATCGGAAGTACATAACCAATTTGTGAATGTAGGGCTATTCCTGTTCCTTGTTGTGGTTCTGATAAGCTATTCCCAAATAAATCCATAGTGCCATACGATAATAAATAGTTGGGACCATAATCGAAATAAAACAGTCCGGCATACCAAGTAATAGAACTTGTTTTACCAATAGGAATATCAAGGTAAACATCGGCACCTACATGCAATTTATGATGCAAGCTGGAATCGTGATTTTCATCAAAAACAATAGTTGATTCAGGGTGATAATCTGCGCCAACTCCAACATTTAAAATCCGTTTACTCCCTAAGTAAGATGCCGTAAAAAATGGCATTTGATGTGATTCTTTATCGAATAGTTGCATTTGAAAATATCCCTTATAGCTCAGATTATGATTTTCGTATTCGTATGATACATTTGACTGTGGAATTTCTGGAACCATATCACATAAAAATGGTTTTGCTATGGCAATTCTATAATCAAATTTGCCAAACTTACCTGTAGCAAATACACTTAATTGACGGGCTTGTTGTTCGGTTGTTAGCAAATTGGGAACACTTATTATAGGAACATCTGCTGTAAGTGTACTAGCACTACTTGCACTCGAAAACCTCGACAATCCATTATACATATTCAAACCCATTCCTATACTAAGGTGTTCATTATGAATTGAGTAACTAGTCCATGCATCATAAAAATAAAAACTCGGAGCAGTTTTGGCAAAGGGACTAACCGAAACATTTACAGGTTGAGATGTCATACAAAACATTGCAAACATTGTAATTCTATCTAAATGAGCATAGGAGGAAATATAGGCTCGTCTTAAAGCAATATCTGATGCTGATTCAATGCTTTTCCCATGTGTATCTATTGAGTTTTTGTTTAATTGCATATATCGACCCCAAACTTGTATGCCTGTCCCTAACTTCACAAAATAATCAGGATTATCTGCAATATTTAGTTTAATGCCTTTACTTAATATTTCTTGTGCAGTTTTCTGGCTAAATGAAATTACAGAAATACTCATAAATAGGATAGGGAGTAATAGAAATTTTCGCATAAAATAAATTTTGCGAAAATTAAAACTTTTTTGGATAAAAACGGGAATATAGATTAATTTAGTTTTATTATTAATTACACCATTATTATCTATCAACTGTTACATAATAAAAGAAGATAATTAATCAATTATAAGTTTTTTTGTTACAATTCTCTTGTTATTATAAATCTGAATTAAGTACATCCCTTTTGATAAATAATCAATGTTTATTTTGTTACCATTGTAGTTATTTATCTCCTTAATGAGCTTTCCGCTCATATCGAATAATTTGATATTTGTAGGTAGTAAAGGTGATTTAATTTCAAAAGTATTACCAACAGGATTAGGATAAATTAGGTAATCTTGATTTGCATTAGCATTAATATTCAAATAGAATTCATCGTCATTGGTTGCAATGTTTGAATAAATTGTTTGTATATTTTTGCTTCCTATGCAAGGAGTCGGCAGAATTACTTCTATTTGATAATACACGAATCCATCAGGAGGGTTTTCATCGGTATATTCATTAGAATCACTACTTAAGCTTTCAATTACAAGCATCTCGGTAGGGGTTTCTCCTCTTAAAATATTTACATAAAAATTATCAGCTCCAATGTAGGGAGTCCAATTTAATCGCCAAGAGCCATTTTCTTCAAGTATATTAAGAAGAATAGTTTGATGAAACTCACTAAGTTCAGATTCTATATTGCATACACTTAAAGCAGAAATTTTATATCTATATGATTGTGTTTGTGGGGCAGAATTATTATCTGTAAACGCAGGGACATCATCATACTCGACAGTTCCAATGAGCTCATAATTATCTGGATTCGATATTTCTTTATAAATATTAAAATTCTGAATAAGATTAGTTATAGGTTTTTCCCAATATATATAGTTTTTGTTACTATCGTTTACTGTAACAAGGCAAATTTCAGGCTCTGGAAAGCTTTCTATATAATTTATAACAGAAACGATGAAATTACAAGAAGAAGAGTTTTGTGTATATTCAATTGTATAATCTCCGGGTAGTGCATTAAGCGGGTTAAAATATGAATCTGAAACGTAAGTACCTGAATAAGTACCACCAATTGGTTCGCCTCCTGATAAAAGAAACGGTTCTGAATTATTACACACAATTGTATCTTCAGGACAAATAATTTGAGGGCTGATTGTCAAATTTGTATTAAACATACACATAGAGGTTCCCGAAATCATTGAATATCCATCAATAGCAACTAAATACATTCCTGGCTCAAGTGTTTCTGTCATTGAAACAATTCCGGTTCCTGAAACGCAATTAATATATGTAGAATCATTTCCTGTATTTGAACTTCCACCAATACCGGTACAATCTTCTCCGTTCCATGAGTAAAGTGCCAATTGTAATTGAGACGGATCTCCAGACATTCCTCCCATATTTTCTAAACACTCCGTATTGTTTGTTTCAATAACAACAACCTGACTTTCTTCTGCATCAACAGAGAAGCTATAATAAACAGTATTATCAGTAGTATTCCATCCACACATGTCTAGTGGCTCGATAGTGCCTCTCGGAGCAAGCATATTACAACCTCCTTCTGTAAATAGGGCAGGAGTATTACAGTTATGTTCAGGGAATTCCGTTCTTACAGAAGCAGCGATATAAAATGAGAACTCATAATTGTTATTATCCCAATTTCTTAAGTATAGTGTTTCACCAGGAATTAGATTTTCAATTATTTCAAATTTTATTTCTCCGCATTGGTATGGTGTAGCCCCTTCCTCAAAGAAACAATCAATTAAGCTTAGGTTATTTGGGGTGCCTCTATAAACAGCTAGACCCGGACTATGAAACACTATGTTTCCTCCGTCAACATATAAATTAGCATTAAAAGCATGAAAAGCTAAACTTGTTACATTATCCGGAACTGTAATAGAATACCAAATATCATTGATAGTATCATTATAGTTTCCACATTCGGGAAAAGGTAAATCTGAAGATGGAATTGCTCCTTCAAGAGTTACGTTTTTTATTGCCATACTACCACATGAAGAGTATTCATTAAAAGGGATTTCAATGGCATTTTCACAATTTTCTTGCGATGCAACAAAACTAACCGAAAAAACAAAAAACAAAGATAATAATAAGCTGTAACATTTAAGTTGTGGTAAAGTTTTCATGATAGAAAATATTAAAATTTATTCTCTAAAACTACAAAATAATTCTATAAAATACAAATAAATCTTAACAATAATCAAAAAAAAACACCACTCACCACTTACCGATTACCGATTACCGATTACCACTCACCGACCACCGCTAACCAACCACCTCACCATTCAAAACAATTTCTGCACTCATTTCAATTGCTTTTTTATAGATATAGCTTACGCCACAGTATCTCTCTTCGCTAAGTTCTACGGCACGTTGTAGTTTATCCACCGGCAAATCTTTACCCTCGAATTCATAAATAACTTTGATTCTATTATAATGTTTAGGGTGTTCTTCGGTCTGTTCAGCTTCTACTTTTACATTAAAGCTATCAGGTTCTATTCTCATTTTCTTTAGAATGCTTATAACATCCATACCCGTACATCCGGCAAGAGCTGTAAGCATAAGAGGCTTGGGACGAGGTCCGCGGTTATTCCCACCAACTTCGGGAACGGCATCTATTGTCAACTTATGACCATTTACTTCTGTATTAAAAGTCATATCTTTTTCCCAAAGCATATTTATAATTTCTTTATTCATTACAAATGAGTTTTAGTTTTTATATTGATTCTGTTTCTACAAGCTTTGCAAGCAGATCGCTATATTGAATTATTAGATATTTTTTGCCTTCGTGTTCAATTTCTGTACCTACATATTGTTTAAAAACAACAACATCGCCAACAGCAATATCAGGCTCATCAATTTTGCTAATAGCTACTACCTTAGCAGTTACAGGTTTCTCTTTTGCAGTATCAGGAATAATTAATCCTGCTGCTGTCTTTTCTTCGTGGTTTTCTTCTAATTCTAATAGAACGTTTTGATTAATAGGTTGTAATTCTTTCATGATTCTTATATTTTCGGTAAAACTTATTAATTATTTTAGCAAATACTGCTGTATGTTTTCTTTGAACATTTGTTTTGTTTGCTCGTTTGTTTGAGCAATACCTGATGTCATGATTGGTTTGTCATTCTGGGGAATATATAAAAATGCAGGAATGCCTGTAATCCCAAATACTGAAGCCAACTCTCTTTCAACTTCAGTATCTATCTTATAAATATATATATCGTTTGAATATTCCATAGCCAGCTCATCTAGAATTGGACCTGCAATTTTGCATGGACGGCACCAGTCTGCATAAAAATCTATTAAAGCCGGTTTATCTCCTTTGTATATCCATGTTTCAGGATTAGATTCGTAGTCCCAAACTTTTTCTAAAAACATTTCTTTATTAAGTTTTACTGAGCCTATTACTTCATTTGCTTCAATATCGGGCTGTTCATTTTCGCTTTCATCAATAAAGTTAATGTTTTCTGATTCGTTGGGTTTTGCTTGTTGTTCAGTTTGTTGATTTTGCTTGTCATTAATCTTAGTGTCGTTGTCGGTCTTGTCGTTTGCCATATTACACGAACTAAGTGTTACAAAAGCCATAATAATAATTGCTAACATCTTCATTTTATTTTTATTTAGTTAATATTCAATAATTTATTAATTCTATTTTTATCAAATCCTATTACTACTTCGCCGTTAATCAGCGATTGTGGAACGCCATGTTGTCCGCTTCTTTGAACCATAGCTTTTGCCTCTGATTCATTTTTTGATACATCAATATCCCGAAAGATAATATTATTTTTTCGCAAATACGATTTAAGTGTATTGCACCAAGAACAAGTAGGAGTGGAATAAACAATCACACTGGGGCGTTTTTCTGATTTATCCTTAGGGTCTGATGTTATTGGTTTTACATTAAAAACATTCTTATAATAATCAATATTATTGCAACCCTTATATAGCGAAATGAGGTTTCCGCGATCGAACTCTAATAAAACCGGTACTGTGTTAATATTGAATTTGCTGTGTATATCCCTTACATTAGAAACATCTGCTGCATAAAGGTTTTTAGCGATATTTTTTTTGGATATTTCAGTAAGATTCATAAAAGCACAATCGTTAATTTCACTTCCGTTTGATTTATACAATAACAAAAAGTTTCTGTCATTGTTGTCTAAAACCTTGCTTAATTCATTATAAGATTTCAGCTTTTTCATACTCATATTTGTTTTGATTTATAAATTCGGCAGCACTTAATGCAGCTATGGTACCGTCAGCTACGGCTGTAGTAACTTGTCGAAATCGTTTTTCGATACAGTCGCCTGCAGCAAATACTCCCTCAATATTTGTTCGCATTTCTAAATCTGTAATTATTTCTCCTCTTGAGTTAAGTTTAATCTCTTTTGGCAAATTTTCGGTGCCGGGTACATATCCTATAAATATAAAAGCTCCTTCAGTTTTAAACTCATATAATTTTTTAGTTGG
>JAQVOJ010000029.1 GCA_028702675.1 Bacteroidales bacterium | reverse complement strand
ATTTGGCTAATAATAAAACCATAAGCACCGTGCCAATCCACAGACTAACAACTTGTTACGAGCCAGCCAAGAATAATGCGATGAATAATGCGGGATAACTTAACAAAAACAAATATCTTCCCTGCATGTTACTAAAGTAATAGTATAATCTAATAGTTAATGAATATGACTAATATTAAAGCAATAAAGGAAATTAAAAGCAAATACAATTTTACCGAAAGTGTTGAATTATTAACAAAAAAAGCCGAAAGCCTTTCGTGGAAGGTTTTTAAAATATACGACTTACAAGATAAATTGAAGAATTTTGGAGTTGATGTTCTTTCTTTAAAAGTAATTTCGTTATGCAATCCTGAAATTTCAGCAAGTATAATCAGCAAAGATTATGGAAGAATTTATTCTGCCTTAATGCCTTGTAGAATAAGTATTTATGATTTAAAAAATGGAGATACCTTCATCTCTATGATAAATATGCCGGCTACTCTATCTACTGATGTAAAAGCTGACATTTCAGAAGCCATCAATAGTGCTTATAACGAATTGTGTGATATTCTTGAAGATATGCAGCTTAATTCTTGATGAAACGTTTGATATAGTTAGTGTTTTGGCTTGTAAGCTCTATAATATATATTCCGCTTTTGAGCATTTGTATCGAAACAGAATTATTTTCTGGTAAATTATTTAAGCTCAATACACAATTTCCAATTGCATTATATATTTTAATGCTTTCGATAGGTTGTGTAGTTTTCATTTTTATCTTTATATTGTCTGAAGCAGGATTTGGGGAAATGCTAATGTTATCACTAAAACTGTTTGTAGAAGTGCTGTAATTAGGATCCCAAATTGCATAAAAATATTCAGGATTATCGATAAATGGATTTCGGTTGCCCTGTAATTGATAAACTGCATTATTTCTGTCGATTTCTTTTTGGCTTACAGGATCGTTTTCGTGCCACTCTTGCATCATTGTAAATGCCCATTGTTTTAGTACAGATTTATTAACCATATCATTACTTGCCCAACCACCATCTTCGCTATAATATCTAACCGAGACATAAAAGTATGTACGAGCTAAATCTCCTTTGTATTCGTCAATGGGTTCAAATACTGTTCCCTGATAGCCTTGTGTAGTGTTTGAGCCTTTTTTACTACCATTAGATGATGTGTAAGTAGGGTTACTAACTTCGCCATAGGGTAAGTTACTTCTTTGTCCGTTTACCCAACCATCGGTAGGGAAAATTGTGTGTAAATCAGAAGTAGGGATTGATTGATCGTTTACCCAGCTTTGTGGCCAAGTATGTTCACGGTTGTAGCAATCGCCTTCTCCGCTATAGTTACCACATTTGTCAGTGCCAAAAGTAAAATAATAAGCTTCGGGTCCGTCGGGGTTATCGCTATAAATATCCCAAACCTTACCGTTGTCGGGTCTGCTGTCGGTTAAATAAAAATTATCGTAGGCATCAACGCTTGTGTGGTCATCAATAATATTATGCAATGCAATAAGTAATTGAGTTCCGGTTAATCCTTCGGCATTACTATAATAGCCTGTTGGTGCTTGCGTAAATGCTAGCTTGCATGCAAATAATAATATAATAAAAATATAATATGATTTCATTTTATTCAGATTTAAGTTCTCTAATTAAATAAATATAAGCCGGAAAGTGGTCGCTATAGCCGCCCTGATATGTATTTCCAACAAAAGTTCTAAAAGGATAACCTTTAAATCTGCCTTCTTGTTGCATCAGGAAGGGTTTATTGTAAATTAGTGCTTTATAAAAAGTCCAATTTGAATAGTCGTTTTGTACAAATGCAGGTGTTAGAATGATTTGATCAAATAGATTCCAAGCGTCTCTATAAGCAAGAGAACCTATTCCTTTTTTAAACAAATTTGCCATTGGGTTAAAAAGTTCGCCATCTTTCAGATTATCTTTATCGCCGTGAGAATTAAGAACATTTTTAATGCTTTCATTAATGGGGTCGTCGTTGAGGTCTCCCATGATTATTATTTTAGCAGACTTATCGATTTTTTGTAATGAATCTACTATATGCATAGTAAGTTCGGCAGCTTGAATTCTTAGTGGTCTGCTTCGTTTTTCGCCTCCACGTCTTGACGGGTAATGCAAAACAATAAAATGCACGGGTTCGCCTAGTAGTAGTCCGCTTACGAGCAGTTGGTCGCGTGTTGAAACATCGGGAAGTTCGGGGAATTGTAATTTATAGCTTACCGAATGTGTAACTTCAAAATAATCGGGGCGATACATTAATCCTACATCAACACCACGATAATACCAACAATCGAAATGCTCTATGCCATAATTATATTGAGCAAGTGCTTCGGAATTTGCTATATCTTCTATTACGCTTCTGTTTTCTACTTCGCATAAACCTATAACTGCGGGGGGTTCTCCGGTAAAATCTTTGCCAATATCTGCAATAGTTGTTGAAATTTTGTCGAGTTTAGCATAATAGCGTTTCGAATTCCACTGCTTTTCGCTTTCAGGAAGAAACTCTGTGTCTTCTACATCGGTTTGATTTATTGTGTCGAATAAATTTTCAACATTATAAAATGCTATACTAACTGTTTCAAATTGCTTTTCATCTTGTGCTGTAAGTGTAAATATCAGAAAAAATGCTGCAATGTTTAATACTAATTTTTTCATTACGATTATTATTTATTAATGTACTTATCTATTATAACTCCCTCTTTTAAAGAATATTTTGAATATGTTATTTGTTTTATGTTGAATGTTTTTAACACAAATTGTACCAAAACAACTGCAATCGGAATCATTTCAACTCGCATTAAATCCATACCCTGAATTAATTTCCTTTCGCCGATTGTTTTACTCAGAATATTTTTACTAATAATGTTAAAATCGTTTATAGGAATATTTGTTTTAAAATTGTTGTTATGCTTATTACCCGAAAATTCATTAAACACCGAGGCTAAAGTTTCAAAAGTGCCTGAAGAGCCTATAAGTGTTGAATATTTAATATCTTTAGATTTTTCGATTAAAGGTAAAAATGTGTTTTTGAATAGCTTTTCTAGTGTATTTATATCATTTTCAGAAAGAGGATCACTAAATTTAAACATGTTTAGCACTCTGGCAATTCCCACATCAAAGCTAAACGAAAAAAGCATATTTTTGTAATTGAAAGCAATAAACTCATTAGAGCCTCCACCAATATCGAGCAGTAAATTTATTTCGCTTTTTGATTCTATTAAATGAGAAACACCTTTAAATATTAAATTAGCTTCGGTTTTACCATTAATAATCTGTGGTTTTATTTCCGTTTTATTGTATATTTCTTGAATAATTAGGCTTTGGTTAGGCGCATTTCTAAGCCCCGAGGTAGCTAGAGCAATTACGTTGTGGGTATTGCTTGAATCTATTATTTTTTTGTAATCGATAAATGCATTTACACATCTTTTAATTGCATTGTTGCTAATCGAGCCATTGGTAGTTTTAGTTTCTAATAGTTTTACAATTCTGCGTTCGGTTTTAATTGTATGTAACTTATTATCTACAATATCAGCAATTAGTAAATTGCAAGTATTTGTCCCTAAGTCTATTGCTGCTATTCTCTGCATTACTTATCCTTTAAAACGTATCCATTTCCATAGCTCTTTATATGTAACTTTTTTGCCATACATTAATATTCCTGTTCTGTAGATTTTGCCTGCAAGCCAAACCATAAAAATAAAAGACAGGATTAGTAGTCCAACTGAAATTAATACATCAGCTAGTGGTACGCCAAATGGTATTCTTACCATCATAACAACGGGGCTTGTAAACGGAATAATACTAAACCAATAAGCAATTGAACTGTCGGGGTTATTTATAGCCGAAATCATAACAATAATTGCTAAAACTAAAGGAATTGTAATTGGTAGCATAAATTGTTGAGTATCGGTTTCGTTGTCAACTGCCGAACCAACAGCCGCAAACATTGCTGCATAAAGCAAATAACCTCCGAGAAAATAAAACAGAAACATCCCTAATACTAAGGGGAAGTTAATATTTCTAATAGCGCTGTACATTTGTTGAAAACCTTCAACTGCTTCATCTTGTACTGCTGTATCATCGGTTAGGATATTACTTGTTTCCAGAGATTGTTCTTTTGCGACTTCTATTGTTTTAGCGGGGTCTAAGAAAGCTGCTTGAGCCACACTAACTAAAGCAAAAGTAAGTAATACCCATATCATAAATTGAGTAAGTCCAACTAAAGCCACTCCTACGATTTTGCCCAGCATAAGCTGAAATGGACGGACTGATGAAACAATTACTTCAATAATTCTTGATGTTTTTTCTTCAATTACACCCCTCATTACTTGCGAACCGTACATAAAAACAAATATAAAAATGAGAAACCCACAAATGTAGCCTAAAATCATGCTAACTTCGGTTGAGGTTTCTTTTTCTTCGCCGTCTTCGCTTAGTTTTATTGTATTTACATTAACGCTTGAATTAACGGCTTTAATTATATTACGCATATCCTTATCAGACAAGCCATACTCCAAGCCTTTTTCTTGCATTTTAATATCCTCAATGTGTTTTTCCATGCAATTAGCAATGTGCATTTTTAATCCTAACCCTGGTTGTTGATAGCTAAATAATTGCACTTGACCTACTCCTGAACTTACAACTGTATGAGGGATATAAAGAATTGCATAATAGTCATTGTCTTTTAAATCGGCTTTTGCTTCATCAAGGTCGTAAGAATAGAAATAATCGAACTTGATAAATTCTGTGTCTTTTAATACAGAAAAAACAGTATTTCCATCAGCATCCTTTGTAGGAGAAAATAAATATGAATCGTCTAATACTGCAATTTTTTTTAAATCGTCTTCTTCCATCTGTGCCAATAGGGCAGGAGCAATCATTAGTGCTGCAAACAGAATTGGACCAATTATCGACATAATAATAAACGAGGGTTTTTTTACCCTTGTTATGTATTCTCTTTGTATAATTAAGGAGGCTTTACTCATAGCTTAAAATTTCGTTTGGTGTTGTTGGTTCACTTGCTTCTTCAACAGCTTGAATGAAAATATCGTTTAAACTAGGTCTAATTCTATTGAAATGTTCAATATTTCCATATTGCATCATTGTTTTTACTAAGTCGTTGCTGCTAATGTCACTATTTAATAATCTTAGTTTTACTCTAGTCTGATTTTCATGTTCAACAGCTTCTAATATTTCATAATTAGAAGTAAGTGTAGCTTTTAATTTGTGAAAATATCCTGAAAATACAAATTCGTACAAGCCGGTTGAAAAGCTTTCTTTAATTGTATCTATCGATCCTTCAAGAATTTTCTTTGATTTATTGATTAAAGCAATATCATCACAAATTTCTTCAACCGAAGACATAATATGAGTTGAGAAAAGTATGGTTGCACCTTCGTTACGCAAATTTATAATTTCTTTTTTTAATAAATTTGCATTTATTGGGTCGAAACCGCTAAAAGGTTCATCAAATATTAATAATTCAGGTTTGTGTAACACAGTTGTAATAAATTGTACTTTTTGTGCCATTCCTTTTGAGAGTTCTTCTACCTTTTTGTTCCACCATTCGCTGATATCAAATTTCTCGAACCAAAACTTTAGTGCACGCAATGCATCGTGTTTGCTCATCCCTTTAAGACGGCTTAAATATAAGGCTTGTTCTCCAACTTTCATTTTTTTGTACAAACCTCTTTCTTCGGGCAGATAACCGATTCTATAAATATGTTTTGGATTTAATTTTTTACCGTCTATAATTATTGTTCCGCTGTCGGGAGCCGTTATTTGATTAATAATTCTTATAAATGTAGTTTTTCCTGCACCGTTAGGACCTAGTAAACCATAAATGCTTCCTTTAGGTACAGATAGGCTTAAATGGTCTAATGCCAAGTGATTCGAGAATTGTTTAACTACGTCTGTTGCTTCTATATAAGCCATACGAAATAATTTTGATTTCAGAGCGTGAAATTAATAATAATCTATTAATTGAAAGCTTTATTTATAAAGCATTTTTAGGTTAACAAGATGTTGATAAAATAAGGCTCTGAATATCAGTGGGCTGGGAGAGATATTGCCTTAATGAAAATAAAAAATTTGTATTTATTGATATAGTATTGTATTTTTGCTAATTGCGTTTGAAGTAGAAATTACATAAGTTTAATTAAAACTATAATTATTATGAGAAAATTTATCTATTATGGAGTGCTTATTGTACTCTTAACGATGTTTGGAAATCTAAGTATGGCCCAACTGTCGGTTGGGGTTTTAGACCAAACATACACAGTAGATTTTGACAATACTGTGGAGGGTGTAAATAATGGCACATTTGCCGGTATCGGTTTTAATCCTAATCCTGCAGAAGGACAAATTGATTCTGATGCTGTTAAAGTTTTTGGATTGAGTGATTCTCCAATGATGAATTTTGGAGATACTCAAGAAGCCGGAGATTTTGCCAGAGGTACAACTGCCGGTGGTGTTTCTACTGGTGGTATTTATGCCGGCGAGTATTCAAGTAGCCCTTCCGATTACTTTTTTATGTGGCAAGCCGGTTCTTCAGATATGGCAGCAGGAATGATTATGCTCAAAGTTCAAAATAATACTGGCGAGGAGGTTACTTCGGTTGAAATTGCTTACGATATTTTATGCCTAAACGACCAAGGACGTTCAAATAGTGTAATGTTTTATTGGTCAGACGATGGTGCAACAACCTATAATCAAATCTCTGAGCTTGACTATGCTTCACCCTTAGCAGCTGATGCTAGCCCTGTATGGACAGTAACTAATAAAACTACTACTATTTCGGGATTAAGTATTGCAGCTGGTGAAGAAATATTGCTGATTTGGGGAACTGATGATGTTGGTGGTAGTGGAAGTAGAGATGAGTTAGGATTGGATAATATTGATGTTAAATTACTGCCTGAGGCAAATATCACAATTACTTATCCTACAAGTCCCGAAACTTTCTATGCTAATTCTTCGGTAACTGTAACATGGACAAGTGTGGGAGTGTCGAATGACGTAGGCTTAGCAGTTGGTCCAGAAGGTGGACTTGAAGGTGATTTTAGTTTTATTGGAAGCACATTAGCCAGTAATGGTGAATTTCAACTAGATATCCCAAATGGAGTTCAGTTTACTGATTATGTTATTATTGTCTATTCTGACGATAATCCTGATATATACGATATTACAGCGGCTTTTGATGTTGTTGATAATGCTGGACCTAATATTTCAGAAACTTTTCCCCCAAATTTGGGAAACGAAGTTGCTGTTTTTACTGAACTTGTTATAAACTTTGACGAAGATATTGCTTTAGGTACAGGCAATATTACAATCAAATATATGGCTGATGATGCTGTCTTCGAAACTCTTGATGTTACCGGAACTCAAGTAAATATCGGTTCTGAAGGTGATGTGTTAAATATTATACCTACAACTGATTTGGATTTCAACACTAATTTTTATGTTGAAATAGATAATGGTGCAATTGAAGATTTATTTGGTAATTCTTTTGCAGGTATTACCGGTAATGCTATTTGGAGTTTTACAACCGAAGAAGAACCAATTATTATTGGGTCAGATTGTAGTAATCCAATAATTGTAAATATTCCTGAATATGCACCTTACGAAGAATTAGAACAAACTACTTGTGGGATGTTAGATACTTACAGTAATACTTGTTTAAATTCTTATGATGGTGGCGAAGATATTATTTATCTTCTTGATGTTTCAACTGCCAGTTATGTTTATATTGAAATGGTGCCGTCTGTTACATATACAGGAATGGCTTTATTAGACGATTGCCCTGACGTGGGTAATTGTATAGAGTCGGTTACAAACTCTAATAGTTCCCCAAGAATAATTGAAACACAATTAGAACCAGGAACATATTATTTGATGCTTGACATTTGGCCATCGCCGGATTGTTTTGAATTTGATTTAACAATTGATGTAATTAGTTGTCCAAATCCTTCAAACCTACAAGAGATTGCAGTAAGTGAATCTTCTGTTACTATCGGATGGGATGCAGGAGGTTTAGAAACAAATTGGGAAGTGCAGTATGGTAATCAGGGTTTTCTAATTGGTGAAGGAGATATTGTTAGTGTCGCTACAAATCCTGAAACAACTATTTCCGGTTTGCAAGGTGCTAGTACATACGATTTTTATGTACGTGCCGATTGTGGAGGTGGTGATTTTAGCGAATGGATTGGACCAATTACAGCTTCTACTGAATGTGGTGTAATCAGTTCTTTTACATATAATCAAGATTTTGAAAATGCAGGAGATATTCCTGTTTGCTGGGTAAATGACCCCGATGATGGTGGCGGAGAATGGAACTTTGTAACTTCTAACTCACATGCTGCTAGTGCAGACCATAGTGATCCCGGAGAGTATTATGCTCATGTAAATGCTTATTTAATTGACACATCTAATAATCCTATTAATTTAATTAGTCCTGTATTTGATATTACATCAGGAGATTTTAAATTAGTTTATTATGCATGGATAGGTGCTGATAGTGAAACAAACCCCTTATATATAGATATATCAACAGATGGTGGTGCTACTTGGACAGAAGGAGTTTATACACACGATCATTCAATAGTAAACCAGTGGTTTGAGGTAGAAGTTCCATTAACAGCTTATACTTCTTCAGAATTAGTTGTTAGATTCAGAGGAATATCAAATTATGACTACAGTATGTGTAATTTCGGTATAGATGATGTGTCTATTCAAGAGATTTCGACAGCTACTCCCGATTGGTGTAACTTGCAATGGCCCGCTACTATGGACATTAATGAAGGTGGTACAGGCACTGTTTATGCTCAGGTTTACGAACCTGGTGTTACCGATGCTGTAGGTCAAGGTGCAGGTATCGAGGCTTGGATAGGTTATAGCGAAGATGATACTGATCCTGCCACTTGGACAAATTGGGTACCTGCTACTTATAATAGCGACAACGGTAACAATGACGAGTATATGGCAGACTTAGGTCCATTACCTATAGGATCTTATTATTATGCTAGCAGATTTATACTCGATAATGGTCCAGACGTATATGGTGGATATAGTGCTACTGGTGGAGGTTTTTGGAATGGTATTGATTTCGTAAATGGTGTGCTAAATGTGAATGCTGCTGTATTAACATTACCATTGTTTGAGGATTTTGAATTAGGATTTACATATTTCGCAAATCCTGCAAAATCTACAGATTGGACATTAAATACAACAGTATATTATTCAGAAGTTCAATCAGCACATAATGCTTATGCAGCATACGATGATAATGTTTTATATCAAACAGGAAACATCGATTTAACTAGTACTAATAATCCGGAACTTAGTTTTTGGCAAATTGCAAAAACCGAAGGCGGCTATGATTACTGCTATGTTGAAATTTCTACCGATGGTGGAGCTACATGGAATATTATTCCGGAAACTGCCTACATGGGAGCAGGAGATTATTCAAGCGAAAGTTTTGATGAAGACTCTTATACTGAATGGGGAACATATACCGAAACACCTGACAATACATGGTGGAAAAAAGAAGTGTTCTCTCTTGCAGATTATATTTCTAACAATGAAATTAGAGTGCGTTTCAGATTAAATTCTGATGGTAGTAGCCAGAGGGCAGGTTGGTATCTAGATGATATCAGTATTAAAGATGTTACATGTCCTAATCCTACCGATTTAGCTGTAAATAATATTATGGCTACTGAGGCTGTTGTTTCTTGGACTGCCGGTGATACAGAAACATTGTGGAATATATTATATGGTCCACAAGGATTTGATATCGGTACAGAAGGTACTTTAATTTCGGGTGTAGGTAATCCTTATACTTTAGTTTCCTTAACCGAAAATACACCTTATGATGTATATGTACAAGCTGATTGTAGTGGTGGAGATTTAAGCGACTGGGTTGGTCCCGTATCGTTTACAACTTTAGCTTCATGCCCCGAACCAACAGATTTGACAGCAGCAAATATTGGATTAACTACTGCTGACTTGTCTTGGACAGCAGCCTTAGGTACCGATACTTGGAATGCTGAAGTTGGTGCTGTTGGATTTACACCCGGAAACAGTGAAGAATTGTTTTCAGATATTGGAAATACAACTGCAGTTTGGCAATTGTCCGGTTTAACCGAAGACACAGATTATCAATTATACGTTCAAACCGATTGCGGTGGAGGAACCACAAGTACTTGGGCAGGCCCTTACGATTTCTCAACATCTACACCTGGTGGTAGTTGCGAAACAGCATTTAATTATGGTACAGTTAACGACCCTGAAGTAACTGGTACAATGGAAGAAGGTGGTTTCGTTTGGTATTATGTAACTCTTGCCGAAGATTATGGTAATGTTGATATTAGTCTTTGTGGATCAGATTTTGACACTAAGTTAGCCGTATTTGAAGATTGTGCTGATTTTGTCTCAATTCCTTCATGGGTAGCTCCTGATGGTAATCTTGCGTATAACGATGATGCTCCTAATTATTATTGTTCTACAGACTTAAACCAATCATTAGTTGAATTTGACGTATTACCGGCAGGAACATATTATATTCTTGTGTATCCTTATGGTTCAAATAGTGGTACTTATGGTCTTGAAATTACAGGTGTTACTTGTTTACAACCAACAGATTTAACAGCAGGAAATATTACACAAACATCAGCAGAAATTAGCTGGACACAAGGATTGAATGAAACTTTATGGAATATACTATACGGACCAACAGGTTTTGATATTCTTACAGAAGGAACTCAGGTTGATGGTGTTACTTCACCTTATGAAATTAATAGCCTAACTGAGAATACACCTTATGATGTTTATGTACAGTCAGATTGTGGTGCCGAAACAAGCGACTGGGCTGGTCCTTACGAGTTTTCAACTACTTGTGGCGTTTTCTCAGTTCCTTATTTTGAAGGTTTTGAAGATGATGTTAATTTTGCATGTTGGACAATCCTTGATATAGATGGAGATGACTATGGATGGTCAATTAATACTGAAGATTCTTATGAAGGGAGCCAAGGTGTTCGTAGTCGTTGGAATTCAGGAGGAAACGATGACTGGCTAATTTCTCCTCAATTAGCTATTGATGCAGATAACTATGCTTTGGAATTCTTCGCAAAGTCACAGGGTAGTTCTTACCTTGAAGACTTTGAAGTACTTGTTTCAACTACAGGTACTGCTCCGGCTGACTTTACAAATGTTCTTGAGGTAGTTACCGAGCATCCAAACGAATGGGTTAAACATTTGTATAAGCTAAGCGATTATGGAATTAATTCAGGTGATAATATTTATATTGCTATTCATCACACTTCAATTAATGAATTCTATTTGCATGTGGATGCTTTCCATGTTAGAGCGTTAAATGAAGGGAATGATATAATTGATTTCGTATTAGCTGAACAAACAGGTGCAGCAAATATTACCGGTGCTCCAGATTATACTGTTGACATTGAAGTTGCAATGGGAACAGATATGAATGGTCTAATACCTACAATTACTGTTTCGCCATTTGCAACAATAAGTCCTGAAAGTGGAGTGCCACAAGATTTTAGTGCACCAGTTGTATATACTGTAACTTCAGAGACAGGAACAGAACAGGAATGGACAGTTAATGTAACAGAAGCTACTACACAAAGTAGTGAAAATGATATTGTTGATTTTGTTTTGCCTGAACAAACAGGTGCAGCAGTTATAATGGGTGATCCTGACTATACTGTTGAAATTGAAGTTGTTTGGAATGCTGATATTGCAAACTTAACTCCAACTATTGTGGTTTCACCACTAGCAACAATATCTCCTGAAAGTGGAGTTACACAGGATTTCACAAATCCAGTAGTATATACAGTTACTGCCGAAGATGGTACTGAACAGGAATGGACAGTTACTGTTACACAAGAAGAAGCTCCTGCAGGGATTTTCTGTGATAACCCAATAGTTGTTTCTATACCAGCAGAAGCTCCATATCTTGACGAAGATCAAAGTAACTGTGGATTTGGTGCAAATTACACCGAAACATGCTTAGGCTCTTACGACAATGGAGACGGTATTGTATATCGCTTAGATGTTACAGAAGCTTCTTATGTTTATATTGATCTTACTACATCTACTACATCTACTACATATACAGGAATAGCTTTATTAGATGATTGTCCTGATGTTGGTGAGTGTCTTACTTATGAAACAGGATATGATGCAAACGAAAGTATAGAAGCTGCTCTTATGCCCGGTTCGTATTATATATTAATAAGCACTTGGCCTACACCTAACTGTATTCCTTCATTTGATTTATCAATTACTGTTGATAATAACGTATGTATATCTCCTGTAAACTTAGCAGTTGTTGATTTATCGCAAGATGAGGTTACTATTGAATGGGAAGCAGGTTTCCTTGAAACTTCATTTAATGTTTTGTATGGTGAAGCTGGTTTCGATCCAGATACTGAAGGTACACTAATAAGTGGAGTTACAAGTCCTTATACAATTTCTGATTTAATTTCAGAGACAGAATATGATGTATATGTTCAGGCAGATTGTGATTCTGACTGGGCTTCTATTACTTTCACAACTTTGGCTGCTTGTCCTGCACCAATAGAGCTTTATGCTACAAATATTACTAGCGAGTCTGCCGAATTAGGTTGGAATGCAGTTGGCGGAACCGATACATGGAATGTTGAATATGGTGTTGCAGGATTTACACAAGGGGAAGGTACTCTTATAAGTGCAACTAACGACAACCCTGTATTTGTTGATGGACTTACACCTGCAACTACATATGAATTTTATGTACAAGCAGATTGTGGTACTGAGCAAAGCATTTGGGTAGGTCCTTACGCGTTCTTTACCGAATGTGCAGATGCTGTTTTACCTATATATCAAGATTTTGAGGATGACTCTTATCTATGTTGGACAGCGATTAGTAATAATGCAGTAAATGGACCTGGTGGTTCTGGCTATTATCCGATGGGTATTTATTTTGAGGATGAAACTGAAACAAATAAAGTTTTACTTTTCTCATCATATACCAGTTCATCAGATTATAATCAATATTTGATTACACCTGAATTGCCTGCAAATGCAGGATTAGACATTTCATTTGACTATGCACAAGGTTCTTCATCTTCCTCTGGAGAAGTATTTAGGGTAGGTTATTCAACTACAACAAGTGATTTAGCAGAATTTACATGGGGTGATGAAATTGTAACAGTAGATACTGATATTCATGAATATATTGATGTTTTACCTGCAAATACTAAGTTTGTTGCAATCAACTATTATTCAGATTATCAATATTATTTAGCAGTAGATAATATTTCAATTTCTGAGATTCAATTAGAAGATCCTACAATTGCTGAAATTGATGTTTATACCGAAGTTGAAGATGCAAATGTATGTTTAGGTGCTTTAGAATCAGAAGCTTTAGACCAACTGGTTGATGAAATTACAATTAGCGATTCTGATGGTGGCGAACATGTGGTTACTGTAAGTTGGACAATAGATTCATATAATGGAGATGTTGCAGATACTTATACAGCTACAGGAACATTTGAATTACCTACAGGAGTTGTACAAACCGATCCTGAAACTACTCTCGAAGTTTATGCTGATGTAGTTGTTAATGAACTACCTGTTGTTACTTGTCCCGATGACTTTACTGTTACAACTTTAGATCCAGTTGAAATTTCAGGAGAAAGTCCTCAAGGTGGAGTTTATGAAGGTACAGGTGTTACAAATGGAATTTTCGATCCTAATGGTCTAGAAAATGATAATTATGTAATTACTTATACATATCAGGATCCAACAACAGGTTGCGAGAATGAATGTGAGTTTACTATTACCTTAAATTATGTAGGTATTGAAACTAGCAGCTTGGCTGAGATTTCAATTTATCCTAATCCAAATAAAGGTGTATTTGTAATGGATCTTTCTAATATTGAAGGTAAAGTATATTATCAGATTTATGACACTAAAGGAAGTGTTATTATAAGTAACGAATTTGTAAACTACGGAGGAGTAGAAGAGTTTAACTTAGATGTAGCTCCTGGTATTTATTACATTCAATTGCGAAATGCAGAACAAACAATTAATAAGAAAATTGTTGTTCACTAAACAATAATTTAAATACAAAGAAAAGGCTATCTATTCAGGTAGCCTTTTTTTGTTTTTTAAGATAGCTTGATTAGTATTATGAGCATCAATATAGTATATCGGTTTTTGGCATGTGTTTTTGCTTTTCTTTGAAGCAAAAAACCATGCCAAAAACTGTTTCTACGTTATAACACTACTTGTTCCTTATTGCTCTTACGAAACTTGTCTCAAGAAGAAAAAACATATTGCGTTAAAAAACTATAAGATATAGTATTATTGACAGAGAAATTTATTTATTTCCTTATTTCTTTAAAAGCTTTTGCAATTGCACAGCTTAAATCATCAAAAAGTTGATCTTCTGATTTATTACCATCAAAGCTCAAGAATTTTCCTTGCTTATTATAAAACTCTCTAATTGCAGGCGATTTGTGTTCCCAAACTTCAAGTCTATGAATAATAATTTCAGAATCCATATCGTAAACTCTGGCTTTATCTGTTTTAGATCTTTCGATAAGCCGTTTCATACATTGCAAATGAGGTGTATTAATGTCAAATACTGCCGACACACTGCTATCAAGTTTTTTTAATAAGCCACCTAATATATAGGCCTGCACTACAGTACTGGGAAAACCCTTAAAAATAAAGCCTTGAGAGTTTGGATATGCTTTTATTTTACTTTCAATAAGTCTGATTGCAATATCATCGGGTACAATATCTCCATTATTTAAATATGGTTGTGCCATTAGACCTAGCTCAGATTTTTTATCAATTTCCTGCCTTATCATTTCGCCGGTTGAGATATATACAAGATTAAATTTCTTTGCAAGCTTTTTGGCTTGTGTCCCTTTGCCGGCTCCAGGAGCCCCAAATAGAACAACATTAAGCCAAGTTTGAGAAAGGACTTTTTCAATTTCATCATTAAGTCTTTTGTTTACGTCAGCAACACTACCTGTACCATCTAATGAATGAAATTTATTTTGGTCTTTGTAAAAATCCATAACAGGAACAGTCTTCTCATCGTATTCACGTAAGCGATTTTCAATAATCTCTTTTTTATCATCGCTGCGATTTTCTTTTAAAGCTCGTTCCTGCATTCTTTTTATTAATTCATCGCGAGGAACTTCGAGACTAAGTAAGCAATTTAGTTTAGTATTCATTTTAAGCAACAAACCTTCAAGAATGTAGGCTTGTGCGTAAGTTCTAGGAAATCCATCAAATAAAACACCGTTACTTTGGCTTTGCATATCAATATGTTGCTCAATTATTTGAACTATAATTTCATCACTTACTAGCCCGCCCTTATCAATTATTGATTTTGCTTCAAGTCCTAATTTCGATTTCTCCGAAATTTCTTTCCGTAAAATATCACCGGTACTTATATAAGTTAAATTATATTTTTCAGCAAGCATTTTTGCTTGTGTCCCTTTACCGGCACCTGGAGGTCCAAATAAAGCTATATTAAGCATAACTAAGTAATGTTTTTGTTATTTAATCTGATAAATATGTTTTAAGTTTCTTCCAAGTCCGTCATAATCAAGACCGTAGCCAATAATGAATTTATTGGGTATCTCAATTGCACAATAATCAATCTTAATTGATTTTTTATAGGCTTCGGGTTTAAAAAGTAGTGTGGCTATTTTAATATCGGCGGGGTTATATTTTTTTAAGTCGTTAATTAAATGCTCTAAAGTAATTCCTGTGTCAACAATATCTTCGAGAATAACTACAGTTTTACCTTCAATTGATTCATTTAAGCCAATTAATTTGTTTATTTTTCCTGTGCTTGATGTGCCGCTGTATGAGGCAAGTTTAAGAAAGCTAATGCTACAATCTATTTCAATATTTTTAAATAAATCTGAAGCAAACATAAAACAACCGTTTAGAATCCCTAAAAAAACC
Source organism: Bacteroidales bacterium (assembly GCA_028702675.1). Classification (GTDB taxonomy): domain Bacteria; phylum Bacteroidota; class Bacteroidia; order Bacteroidales; family ML635J-15; genus JAQVOJ01. The sequence goes on along the minus strand of JAQVOJ010000029.1, from coordinate 14,031 downwards.
GGTAATTTACCAGCCAAATCTTTATTGATTATTTTTGCAATTTCTGCAACGGCATCAAGAATTTGTTCTTCTTTTAAAAAAATCTCAAATTCTTTATCAAGAATTTTAATATTTTCCGTCATAAAGTAGTATTTTAGAGCACCAAAGATAAGTAATACAATTTAAAAATAAATATATTATGAAACCATTAGTAAGTATTATTATGGGCTCAACCTCAGATTGGCCTGTAATGGAGAAGGCAGCAGCATTCCTTAATGAGCAAAAAATTCCTTTTGAGATAAATGCTCTATCTGCTCATCGTACACCCGAAGCAGTTGAGGAATTTGCGAAATCTGCTGAAAATCGTGGTATTAAAGTTATTATTGCAGCAGCAGGAATGGCTGCTCATCTTCCTGGAGTTATTGCAGCATCAACTTGTTTGCCGGTTATAGGAGTACCCATAAAAGCTAGTTTTGATGGGTTAGATGCTCTTTTGGCAATTGTTCAAATGCCTCCAGGAATTCCTGTTGCTACTGTGGCTGTAAATGGTGCCTTGAATGCGGCAATATTATCCATGCAAATTTTAGCCATCGTGAATAGCGATATTGCAAGTAGTTTTAAGTTGTATAAAAATGATCTTAAGAATAAAATTGAAAAAGCAAATCAAGATTTATTGCAACATAATTTTGAATATCGTATTAAATAGTGAAATTTGTAAAAAAATTAATAGAGCTTTAAAAGAAGTTTTTCTTATAGTTTGTTTTAAGTAAATAGAAAGTTATTCGCAGATGAAGAAAATTATTCACATATTTTGTTTCCTATTTGTTCCCGCTATATTATTTGCAGATGGAGAACATCCTCCGGTTGGAGCCAGGTCGGCAGGTATGGCCGGTATTTCATTAATCAATAATGATGTATGGGCTGTTTTTAATAATCAAGCGGCTATGTCGGGAATTAGCCAAACAAGTGTTGGCTTATATTACGAGAATAGATTTTTACTGAAGGAAACCGGATTTGCTGCATTTGCTTTAAGCACTCCATTGCTTGGTGGAAACATTGGTGTTAGTGTTAGCCATTTTGGATACCAACTTTATAATGAAAATAAATTTGGACTTGCATACGCTATTGAACTTTTTAAAAATGTTTCAATGGGCATTAAAATGGATTATCATTATACTCATCAACCATACGAATATGGTAATCGCAATGCACTAAGCTTTGAAATAGGACTATTTGCAATCCCTACTGAAAACTTAAAAGTTGGAATTCATGCATACAATCCTTTGCAACTTACATATATAGGCTATAGTGATGAATATTTGCCCGTTTGCCTTGCCGTCGGCGCCGGATATACATTCAGTAAAAAGCTAACAATTAGTGCCGAAGCTGAAAAAATACTTCAAGTAAAACCTATAATATTTAGAATAGGTTTAGAATACAAATCTGAGAAAGGTTTGGCTCTGCGAACAGGTATTACTACATATCCTATTAGAGCTTCTTTTGGCTTAGGATTTATTCATAATAATTTGTCTGCTAATATTGCTTACTCTTGGCATCAAGTCTTAGGTTCAACTCCACATATTTCACTTGCTTATGCGTTTTAGTATTATCTATATTATTTTGTTTGCTTTAACTTTAGGTTTTAGCACTAATATTCTTGCACAGTCTGATGACCTGGATGTATTAGAGCAGTTAGTTGAAGAGATTGCCGAACAGGCTGATGAGGAAATAGATTATGCCGAACTATACGAAAATCTGTTGGTATATTATAATTACCCAATAAATTTAAATTCTGCAAATCACGAAGACCTTAGAAAATTAATGTTCCTTACAAGGTTTCAGGAATTGAGTATAATTGCATATAGAGAAAAGTACGGCGATTTTCAAAGCGTTTACGAGTTGCAATTTGTAGATGGAATCGATCAACGAAGTTTGAGATATTTATTGCCTTTTGTTACCGTAGAAAAAGAAGGACCCGAAAGTAATTTTAAATTTAAGAATTCTTTAAAATACGGAAAACATGATATTATGTTGCGAACCCAGTTTGTTTTGCAAGATGAAGCAGGATATTTGCCAATTTCAGATAGTGTTCTTGCCGAAAATCCAGATAAAAACCGGTATTTGGGTAGTCCTTACAAATTATATGCGAGATATAGGTACCATTATAAAGATAAACTGTTTTGGGGTTTAACTGCCGAAAAAGATCAAGGCGAAGAGTTTTTTAAGGGTAATCAAGCTTATGGGTTTGATTATTATTCGGCTCATGTTCAGATTAATGATATTGGACCTATAAAAACGGCTGTGTTAGGAGATTATAAATTAGAATTTGGTCAAGGTCTAACATTGTGGAGTGGTATGAGTTTTGGAAAGTCTCCTGATGCTGTAAATATTATGAAAAGGGGTAGAGGTATAATGAGGTACGGTTCAACAAATGAAAATGAATTTTTTAGAGGACAGGCTGCTCAAATCAGAATTGGAGCTTTCGATATTACAGAATTTGTTTCTTATAAAAAAATTGATGCACGTGTACCTGAGGATACTTTAGAATTTGAAGAAGCTATTGCATCCTCATTTCTTAATACAGGTTATCATAGAACTCCATCAGAAATTGAAACCAAAGATAAAGTAGATGAATTAATTGCCGGTGGTAATATTACTTGGCGTAGCGAATACTTAAAAGTAGGTGCAACAGCTGCTTATTATAATTATTCTAATCCTTTGCAAAAAACTAACTTTCCTTATAATTATTATGAGTTTGCAGGTACCGAAAATTTTAATGCAGGTATAGATTATGCACTCGGTATTAAAAATATTACAGCATTTGGTGAATTCTCAATGAGTCAAAATGGCGGATACGCTTATCTTAATGGAGTTCTTTTCGATTTAATTCCTGAAGTAAAGTTTTCAATATTGCACCGTAATTATGAGCCTAATTATCAAGCAATATTTGCTGTGCCATTTTCTGAAGGAAACAAAGCTGCTAACGAATCAGGATTCTATTTTGGAACATCAATATTTCCCGTTAAAAAATGGCGTATTGATGCTTATGCCGATTTATGGAAGTATCCTTTTATGCGTTTTAGAGTTAATGCCCCATCTAAGGGTAGCGAATACGTTGTACAAGTTCAGCATTATCCTACTAGAAACATTGATATGTATTGGAGAGTAAAATTAGAAACTAAAGAGAGAAATTATTCTGAACAAGAGTATGGTGTACAGCAACTCGAAGAATATAGAAATTTTAGAGTTCGTTATAATATTAGTATAAGACCGGAATCTCGTTTTGAGTTTAAAACCAGAATAGAGTATGTTAATTATAAAGAGGAGTATAGTGAAGCCGAACATGGATTTTTGTTAACACAAGTTATTAATTATAGACCCTCGAAGTTGCCTCTGCGTCTATCTACTCATTTTGCAATTTTTAACACAGATACTTATAATGCCCGATTGTATTCGTGGGAGCCTGATGTACTTTATGCCTTTTCAGTACCTGCTTATTATTCGCAAGGTACAAGAGTGGCTTTATTGCTAAAATATGATGCTTTTAATAACTTTTCGATATGGCTGCGATTTGCAAATACTTTCTATTACGATAAAGATGTAATTGGGTCGGGTTTATCCGAAGTACAAGGAAATAATAAAAGCGAAGTAAAGTTTCAGATACGATATACTTTTTAATGATTTCGAGCAAAGAGCACATAGAATTCTTAAAAAATGATGTGTTAGGCACTATTAATAAGATGTACGAGTCAGGTCTTGAAACTATGTCCTGTTTAATTATAGCACAAGCAATAGAAGTTCTCGGAGCTTATCTTGATGACAAGCCAATGCGTGCTAAGGCACAATCTGCAAAAAGATTTTCGTTGGCAGTTTATAAGTTATTCGATTATAAATATGCGGCTTTTAATCGTAAAAATCGATTGTATTATCAATTAAGAGCTAATTATATTCATATGCTGATGCCAACCGATAGTTTGAAATTTGTTAGCAATAAAAAACTCCATCTTACAGACGAAGATGGAGCAATAAACATAGTACCGTATGTTTTGCTAAAAGATTTTACTCATGCAATCAATAAGTTAATAAAGATGCTAGAAGAAAAATCTTTGAATCCTAAGAAAGTGTCAAGTAATTTCTAATTAAAACCACCCAACTTTTGAATATCTGTTCTTGGATTTACACACATAATAGGAATCTTTTTATATAGCTCCTTATTTTCAGGTTTTTTCAAGTTTTTAATATATTCTTTGTATTTAGTTGTCATCATCAGAACAAGGTCTGCTTCAACTTCTCGCATGTAGTCATAAATCGCTTCAGGGAAATTTTGATTTGCTTCAATTTTTTTGAATTCAAACTCAATAAGGTTTTGTTCTAATTGTTTTTCGGCAAATCTTAGGTTATTGTTTAAGTTTTTAACTTTCCAACCGTCGAAAACTGTTGGAGAAATAATAAACACTTTACTCTCGAAGAGGTTTGACAAATAACGAACCCATTGCATCTTAATTCTAGACTTTTTATTATCATCAATAGGTACACAAATCCTGTCGTATTCTCCAAAGAATACAGGACTTTGAACTAAAATAAAAGGCATTTTTACAAATTTCTTTACAATTTTCATTGCCTTTCCAATAGTGCTTATCCCATGAGTCCCCATTACAGCAATGTATGCGTTTACTTCTTGTCCGAAATTTATTAATTCTTTGGTTAGATTGCCTTTGCGAACAACTGCTTCAACTTTAATTTCTTTTCCCTCCATAAACTTATTAGCAACTTCTTGCATTTGGCGGGTCAATTCTTCTATTTTCGATTCTTTATTTGTTATATGAATCAAATAGATTGGACGGTTTGTTACTTTGCCAATAAAGTAGGCATGTTCTAATGCAAAATTGGCTACTTCTGTAAAATCCCACGGTACTATGATGGATCTTTCCATAAATAATTTATTTAAATTAATAACTATTAACTAACTCTCTAAAATATATTTAACGTAAAAAAAACAAAAAGGTTGCTAATTTCGTAAAAAAAATACAATTAGTTTCATTATTATAGATTATTTAACTAAATGTAAGTTCAGATGTACACAAATATTTTTTATCGAACTTTAATATCTTTTATCATTAATTGTATTAAGGATTGTCCCATAAAATTATTTTCAAAAACATGATAGCATACACTAAATTGCTGATAATCTTTAATTTTATTGTACATATATCCAAAATTGAATGCAATTCCTTCGATACACAAATTAGCCCCAAGTTGCTGTATGATTCTGAGTTTTAAGTGGTCTTCGGTTTTGCCTACTTTTCTTACCGAGCCATTGTCGTATATATTTTCTGACATAAACATAGGCATCATATTTTCAGGACCAAATGGAGCAAATTGTTTAAGAATTCTGTAAAACTTAGGAGTAATATCTTTTATTTCGAGCTTAGAATCAATAAGTATGCTTGGTGTAAGCATGTGGTCTTCGATAGTATTGCTGACATATTCTTCAAATCTTTGTTTAAATATTTCAACATTTTCTAGTTTCATACTTAAACCGGCAGCATACATATGTCCACCAAAGTTTTCGAGTAAATCGCTACATGATTCAATTGCGTTATATAAGTTGTAGCCGGGTACTGAACGTGCCGAACCTGTTACTAATCCATTGCTAAGAGTTAATACTACAGTAGGACGATAATATGTTTCAGTTAATCTACTTGCAACGATTCCAATAACGCCTTTATGCCAATGGGGTTCATAAACTACAGTGGATTTTAAATGTTTAAGGTCAACATTTTCTTCGATTTGTGCGAGAGCTTGGTCGGTAATACTATGGTCTAATTCTTTTCTGTCGCTATTAATAAGATTAATCTCTGCTGCATTTGTTTCTGCTATTTTAGCATTTTCCGAGATTAGAAGCTCTACGGCTCTGCTTCCCGATTCCATTCTGCCGGCAGCGTTAATTCTTGGCCCAATTTTAAATACAATATCGTTAATTTGAATTTCAGTATCGTTTAATCCTGATAAATCAATTATTGATTTTAAACCTATACATGGAGAGCTGTTTAATTGAAGAAGACCATAATGGGCTAAAATCCTGTTTTCACCTGTAATTGGTACTATGTCGGAACCTATACTTACAACCACTAAATCTAGATATCTATTAATTTCGGCTTCGTCTATCTTCTTGTATTGGCAATAGCCTTGTATTAGTTTAAAACCAACGCCACACCCCGACAATTCTTTATATGGATAATCACAATCTTTGCGTTTTGGGTCTAAAACTGCTACGGCATTAGGTAGAGTTTCGTCTGGATTGTGATGGTCGCATATAATTAAATCAATACCATTATTTTTTGCATATTCGGCTTTATCTATTGCTTTAATACCACAGTCTAATGCTATAATTAAATCGTAGGAGTTTTCTACTGCATAGTCTATTCCTTGAAAAGATACCCCATATCCTTCGTTGTATCTATCCGGTACATAATATCCTAATCGCTGATGTCTTTTTCTTAAAAAACTATAAACTAAGGCTACGGCTGTTGTGCCATCAACATCGTAATCACCATACACCAAAATTCTTTGATTAAGGCGGATAGCTTTGTCTAGCCGGTCAATAGCTTTATCCATATCTTTCATTAGAAACGGATCGTGTAAATCACTTAACTGAGGACGAAAAAAAACTCTCGCCTCTTCGTAAGTGGTAATATTCCGTTGCACTAATAAATTTGCAATTATCTCACTTACATTAAGTTCCTTAGCCATTTCGCGAACCTTATCCGGAGCTCCCTGTTCTTTAATTACCCAACGCTTCTCCATGCACCATTTTTCTTATATTTTTACGATACACAATATTACTAAAAATTATGTAAAAATTGTAATATGTAAAGTAATTTAGAATTACTTCTATCAAATAATTATATCTTTGTGCCTCTCTTAACTTTACAACATTATGAATGAGAATAATCTTAACGAACAGGAAATTGTAAGACGTGAAACTCTTTCAAAATTATATGAATTAGGCATAAATCCGTATCCGGCAGAGGAATTTAAATTTTCTCATTATTCTTTTGATATTCTAAATAATTTTATTGATGAAAATCCGGAAAAGTTTAATAATGTAAGCCTTGCCGGTAGAATAATGTCAAGACGAATTATGGGAAATGCATCTTTCGCTGAATTGCAAGATAGTAGTGGACGAATACAGCTTTATTTTAAACGAGACTCTATTTGCGAAGGAGAAGACAAAACTTGGTATAATACAGTTTTTAAAAAACTTCTTGATATTGGAGATATTATTGGTGTTAGTGGTTATGTGTTTCGTACTCAAATGGGCGAAATTTCGGTGCATGTAAAGGAATTTAAAATTTTAAGTAAATCAATAAAACCTTTGCCTATTGTAAAAGAAAAAGAAGGTCATATTTATGATGCTTTTACTGATCCCGACCAGAGATATCGTAATCGTTCAGTTGATTTGATTGTGAATACCGGAGTTAAAGAGGTTTTTATTAAGCGAACTAAATTAACAAACTCAATGCGGAACTTCCTTAATAGCAGAGGATATTTGGAAGTTGAAACTCCAATATTGCAAACTTTGTATGGTGGTGCTGCTGCTCGACCATTTAAAACTCATCATAATACTTTGAATCAAACATTGTATTTGAGAATTGCTAATGAACTGTATCTTAAGCGTTTAATAGTGGGGGGCTTTGATGGAGTTTATGAATTTGCCAAAGATTTTAGAAACGAAGGAATGGATCGTTTTCATAATCCTGAGTTTACGCAAATGGAGCTATATGTAGCTTATAAAGACTATGAATGGATGATGAATCTTGTAGAAGAGATGGTTGAGAAAATTGCCATTGATTTACATGGAGATACTAAGCTAAAAGTTGGTGAAAATATAATTGACTTTAAACGCCCATGGAAAAGGTTTACAATGTTTGAAGTAATTGAACATTTTACCGGAATTGATATTTCAAAAATGGATGAGACAGAACTGCTTAAAACAGCAAAAGAGCTAGGTGTAGAAACCAACGACAGTATGGCTAAAGGTAAACTTATTGATGAAATATTTGGTGAGTGTTGCGAAAGTAAATTAATTCAACCAACTTTTATTACCGATTATCCTATCGAAATGTCGCCACTTGCAAAAAAACACCGCAGTATTGAGGGGCTTGTTGAGCGTTTTGAAGCTATTTGCAACGGAAAAGAAATTTGTAATGCATATTCGGAGCTTAACGACCCGATTGACCAACGTAAGAGATTTGAAGACCAACTAAAACTCGCAAAACGCGGTGATGAAGAAGCTATGATGCTTGACGAGGATTTCTTAAAAGCAATAGAAGTGGGAATGCCGCCAACAGCAGGTTTGGGAATCGGGATAGACCGATTAGCTATGATAATGACTGATTCTAACAGCATACAGGATGTTCTGTTCTTCCCTCAAATGCGACCCGAGATTAAACAAAATTCATCGGAGTCAGCAGATTTTGAAGAAATGGGAATACCCTCTGACTGGGTTAATGTAATACAAAAAGCCGGTTATACTAAGGTTGAGGAACTTAAAGAAGTAAATCCTAATAAATTGCATCAACAGATATGTGGTCTTAATAAAAAACTGAAATTGGGATTAAAAAATCCAACCCAGGAGGAAATTAAAGAATGGGTTCAATAAAACATCAAATATTGCCGGTTGTTTCCGGCATTTTTTTTAAATTATTACTATCTTAGTTTTATTAATCTAAAAATATAATTTTTATGAAACTTAATTTAGAATACTCACAAGAAATAATTGAGTCAAAAGAATTTGATGACTATTTTCAAAAGGCTATAAAAGCTGCCGATACTTTATTAAGCAAAAGCGGAAAAGGAGCCGAATTTTCCGGTTGGTTAGATTTACCTTTAAAAAATGGTTTCGATTATATTTTAAAGATTAGAGAAGCAGCAAAAAAGTTTAAAGATTTAGATACTGTGGTAATTATTGGAATAGGAGGTTCGTATTTAGGGGCACGTGCAGTAATCGAAGCTTTAAAAGAACCATTTGCCAATAATTCGCCCGAAATAATCTATGCAGGGCATCATTTAAGTGCAGATTACTATGACAGTTTGCAGCAATATCTTAACAATAAAGACTTTGGGATAGTTGTAATATCTAAATCAGGGACTACTACCGAACCGGCAATTGCTTTCAGATTAATTCAACAGTTACTAATCGAACAAGTTGGTAAAGAAAAAGCTGCAAAAAATATTATTGCAATTACCGATGCAAAAAAAGGAGCTCTTAAAACTCTTGCAAATACAGAGAATTTTCAAACATTTGTAATTCCTGATGATGTTGGAGGAAGATTCTCTGTGTTAACTGCCGTTGGTTTGTTGCCTATAAGTATTTCAGGTATCGGAATTGATGAGTTAATTGAAGGAGCTAAAGCAGAAATGTATAATTGCAAAGAGCTTAACGAAAACAACCAAGCTCTATGGTATGCTGCTGCTCGTAACTTAATGTACGACTCAGATAAGCACATTGAACTATTGAGTAGTTTTGAACCTAACATGCAGTATTTTAGCGAGTGGTGGAAGCAACTTTTTGGCGAAAGTGAAGGAAAAGACAGTAAAGGAATTTTTCCTGCTTCTGCTATTTTTACTACAGATTTACATTCGCTTGGGCAATATATTCAGGACGGTAAAAGACATTTGTTCGAAACTATGATTTCGTTTGATAAAAATAATGAATTTGTAAGAGTGCCAAAATTGCATAACGATCTCGATAATTTGAACTATTTGTGTGGTAAGCCTATCAGTTGGATTAACTCAATGGCAGAAGTAGGTACTTGCGAAGCTCACCAACAGGGAGGAGTGCCGGTAATAAAAATTGAGCCCGGCGAGTTAAATGCTTTCAATATAGGAAGACTAATTTACTTCTTTGAATTTGCTTGTGGAGTAAGTGCTTATATGCTTGGCGTTAATCCATTCGACCAGCCAGGAGTAGAGGCATATAAATCGAATATGTTCAGATTATTGGGCAAAAAGTAATATTATAATTGCTCTGAAAATCGAATAATATTTTTAGCCATTTCGTCCCAAGATAACTCTTGTTTTAGATTTCGGATATTGTTTCTAAAATATTCTAAATTGTATTCATTAAAATATGATGTAATGCCATTTAAAATTGTTTGAATTTCAGGTTTTTCAACAATTATTCCTGTTTTTTTATGATGAATTATTTCGGCAAGTCCACCTGTGTTTGTAGCTATCATTGGTAGTTCAAAATGATAGGATATGCCTGTAATTCCGCTTTGGGTTGCCGAACGATATGGAAGTATGCAAACATCGGCAGCCGAAAAGAATAATGGAACTTCTTGATCAGATATATATCGTACAAATTTATGTATTGATAATTTATTTTTTGTTTTTTCAATAATCTCGTTGTATTTATCAAAATTGCCATAACTTTCGCCTGCAATTATAAGCTGGTAACTATCATCAAGTTTATCAAAAGCATTTATTAATAAGTCTAATCCTTTGTAATCGCGAATAAATCCAAAAAATAATAAAGTTTTTTTATCGGGATGTAAATTAAGCTTCAATCGTGCTGTTTTCTTGTCGATAATTTCCCCAAAATGGTTATAAAGAGGGTGGGGAATTAGTTTTACTTTTGCGTTTGGCGAAAGACTAAGTAAATCGTCTTTTACTTTTCCCGACATGCTTACAAATCCATTTACACGTTTTAGAAAATATTTCGTAAACGCTGTATCGAAAAATCTCTTTTCGTGAGGAATCACATTGTCTAAAATTGCAATAGATTTAGTTTGATTACTCATTTTACCACTTACATATCCTAGTGAAGGTCCGAAAAAACTCATCCAATATTTCATTAATAGCAAATCGGGTTTATATGCTTTAATTTTTGCAGCGGTATTTTGATAAGTGATGGGATTTATTGTGTTAAGAATCCTTTTTGTGGGAATAGGGTTTACCTTATCTTCAGGTTTTACCAGTTGAGTTTCGCCCGGAAAAAGCAGTTTGGGATATTGTGTAGTAAACGTATAAGCTTCAACCTCGTGCCCTTGTTGTTCTAAAGCAGTTTTTAATGCTGCATTAAATTGTGCAATACCTCCTCTGAAAGGGTAAAATGTTGATAGATAGGCAATACGCATTTTAATTTAGCTTTAGCAAGAGGTTAATTTTATCAAGAATAGTTTGTGGACTTATATCGTACATACACGAACGCTCTCTTTTGCATTTGCTGCCGTAGTAACAATCGCATCCTGATTCAGGTTCAACAATTACACCACGTCCGTAGAGATAAAATTCGTTGGGGTTAAAAATATTGTTCATTAAAACCATTTTTTTCTTTAAAGCAATAGCAATATGCATCATCATGCTTACCTGAGTAACAATTAAATCACAAGCTGATGTAATTGCAAAAAACTCTTTTAAAGAATATGTGCCAGGATAATAGCAATTTGTTTGTTCTGCGTAAGATTTATTTGTTTCATCTTCTTGCTTACCACCTAAAACAATTGGGAAATAGCCTGTTTTATGTAAATTATTAATTAAATCGAGCCACATTTCTTGTGGCCATAATCTTGTTTGCCATCTTTCGCCGCAGCCGGTGTTTAATCCAATTACCTTTTTCCCTTTTGCTAAAGATTCTAATCTATTTTTCCATGTTTCTGCCAAATCTTTGTCGTAGTTTAGATAATACGGTTCGTCTTGGAATTGCAAATCGCAAATTTCGAATATTTCTTCGAGATAATGTTTTTTGTTTACTTTAGAAATATGGTCGAAAAGTCCTGTTATTAATTTATGTTCGGCTGCAGGGGTAGCCGGAGCTATATGGTTTTCTGCCCATGTAAAACCATATTTAGTTTTAGCACTAATATTAGCTAAAAGCATGCAGGTTTCTTCTTCTTTATCAAGATTAATGGCAATGTCCCATTCTTTGTTTTGAGCAATAAAAATTGAGGTTTCGTTCCATTTATAAATATTGTCAATAATATTTGGTGGAAGCACATCCGGGAATTGTGTAATCCATGAAATCATGGCATTTGGATACATTTTGCGAAAGCGGTGGAGCAGGGGAGTAGTTCTTATAACATCGCCCATGGCACCCAGCTTAATTATTAAAATTTTCTTTTCAACAGGTATGTAAAATTTGCAATTAGTGCAGTCAACATTATGTTCTTTGTTGGGTTTGCAAGGAATGTGCCCTTTAAAAAATTTACAATCGAATTTAATTTTATTAATCATTGCTTAAATCTTATTCAACAAAAATAATAAAACTGTTGGTAGATATGTTAAAAACCATTTAAATTAAAATAAAGAGTGGGCAGAAGTAGCAAAAAACCTGTTATAATAAGTGCCAATATTAGTTTCCAAACCCACCTAAACCATTTATCGTAAGGTATTCGAGCAATTCCTAAGCAACCAATTAATACGCCTGATGTTGGTGTAATCATATTTGTAAAACCATCGCCAAACTGAAAAGCTAGAACTGTTGCTTGTCTCGAAATTCCTATTAAATCAGAAAACGGAGCCATAATTGGCATTGTAAGTGCGGCTTTTGCCGAACCCGAAGGAATTATAATGTTTAGCATTGTTTGTATCATATACATTATGCCAAGTGAACCTTCGCGAGCCATACTTTGCATGCCTCTTGAGAGATAATACATAATTGAATCTACTATTTTGCCGTCTGTTAGAATTACAATAATGCCACCTGCCAGACCAACAATTAGAGCTGCTGAGAAAATATCTTTTGCCCCTTCCAGAAATAGTTTAGTGATTTTATTTGCAGAAGCATTCATTGCTAAACCAGACATTAAGCCCATTGCAAAAAATAAAGTGCCAATTTCCATTACATACCACTGATAGCCCATTACTCCTACAATTAGAAAAACTATGGTAAAGGCTAATAAATTCAATATGTAAAAGTGAACTGATTTACGTAAACTAATGAAGCCGAATATTGCAAAAAGTGCAGTAGCTATTGGTAACACGGGTCCGGTAAATGAAGAATTACCTATTTTTAAGTTGGTAAGTTTTATTGCAGAATCGTCAAAATTAATACTGAACAATATTAAACATATTATAATGATAGCATAACTAAGCCATGCTGATTTTGGGGTATAATAAACAACATCTTTACCATCGTTTTCGGCTTTTCGATCGCGCCAATGCTTGTCGGCTTTGTACATTATACTCTTTTCGGGATGCCTTTTTATTCTGCGTGCATATAGAAGTATAAAGGTAAATCCAATTGCATTTATTACCAACCAACAAATTAAACGATATTCTATCCCACTAAAAATTGGCAAATCGCTTAAACCCTGAGCTATACCTATGGTAAACGGATTTAAAATTGCACCGGCAAATCCGAGATGTGCTGCTACATAAACCATGCTCATACCGGTAATGCTGTCGTAACCCATAGATATAGCAAGCGGAACGAGAATAATAACAAAAGCTATTGTTTCTTCGCTCATGCCAAATATTGCTCCAAATGCACTAAACATTGTCATAATAAGCAGCATAACTATATTGTCAACACCCAAGTGTTTGAGAAATTTAATTTTTTCTAGTTTGTGTGTGCTCCTTATAAAAGCAATAATACCAACATCGAGTGCTTTGCTCGCATTCATAATCCAGAATGCACCACCTATCATTAATATGAAAATTATGATATCAGCCTGATTTACAAATCCTTTAAACATAGCCGAAAGAATATGCCATGTCTGCGGTGCTTGTTCGGTTTTGTGGAAAGATCCGTCAACAATTACTTCTCGTTTGCTACCGTCGGGTAATGTTTTAGTTGTGTGGCTAAACTCTCCGGCAGGAATAATCCAGGTCATAGCGGCAGCAACAATAATAATCAGAAAAACAATAACATAAGTATGCGGAACTTTTTTAAGCATAATGATCTGTTTTATAGAGTTCGCAAAATATGAATAATTGGGGAGAAACTTACAAAGTTTAAGTGATTTTTTGTTACTCCATATTATTATAAACAACAAATTACAAATAACAAAACTCAATAAAATTACAAATATCAAATATCAAATA